>JBBRRF010000017.1:0-11987 GCA_038200885.1 Candidatus Nitrosocosmicus sp. | reverse complement strand
AAGACAGTTATTTCTGTTCTACTTCTATATTTCATTATTATCAAATAGAACATTGTTGATCAAGTATTTATTAAAAGCTGTCCATTCGATCATGTCTTTCGATCAGAACATTCGATCAGAACAACATGGATAAAAAATTATCATCCTTTAGTGCTTTGGATACAGTATCAGAAGAAACAGCCATTTTTATTATTTGAGAACGGCCATACCTACCATGGCTAACGACGTTTGAAGTAATTAATCCAAGTTGATCTAATTCACTAATTATTTGAGTGACCCTTCTTTGGGTCAAAGAATCATGTTCAATCTGTTTACATAATGAAGTATAGATATCATAAACATCTCCAGTCATACCAGTTTGAGATTTCATGATAGATAGAACAATCAATTTTGTATGTGTGGTGGAATTTTTAATGACCTCATAATTTGTATCTTTTTCGATCTTTTCTTGTGCTTCTCGAATATGATTTTCTGTAACCATATCCACCCTTTCTCTTTCCGCTATTTCAGCCGCTACTCTTAATAGATCAATTGCCTTTCTAGCGTCCCCATTTTCCTTCCCGGCCACTGCTGCGCATAAATTAATCGCGGCTTGACCAATAGATCCCTCATTAAATGCAAGTTTTGATCTATCATTTAGGATTTCTTTTAATTGAATTATTGTGTATGGATTAAATATTATTTCCTCTTCACTCAGACTGCTTCTAACTCTTGGGTCTAATTTGTCTTTAAATGTAAGACTATTAGATATTCCTATCAAAGATACAAACCCATCTCCCAACATACGTTCATTTGCTCTAGTAAAGTTATATAAAACATCATCTCCATTCCTATCAACCAAGGAATCAATCTCATCTATAATTAATACTACATGAAGATTATTTTTTTTCAAATATTCAAGAATCCTATCTGTGGCTTCGCCCATAGACAAACCAGTAAAATGGACTTTCAATTTCTTGTCGAAGCGATTAATCCCTATATCTTCTGCAATATCATATAATACCTTGTATGAAGTATTTGAAGTCTTTGCGTTAATAATAGTAACGGTAATCTCTATTCCATGCTCTATTGATTTTTTTTTTAATCTAGTAATTACATTTTTTACAACAGCAGTTTTCCCTGTTCCAGGTTTTCCAAAAACTAAGAGATTAGAAGGTCTACCATTCTTTAATACGACTGATAGTACTTGCGCAATTGTTTTAGACTCTTCGTCTCTAAATGGCAATTTTTCAGGAACGTAATCGATTGTTAATGTTTTTCTATTTTTAATCAAATTGGCTCCAATAACAGCCTTATCAAATATATTATCTAAATAATCTGAATCCATCATCATTTCTTTCCGTTAATAGTATTGATAAATCAACACAGACACACCCCTATTTTTCTATTCGAATGATAAAAAGATAATGTCATGTTAATATGCTAACTGTTATTAACATTTAATTTTAAACAGGTTAATCAATTATTTTATACATAATAATTAAATAAATTAATATAATTCTACTATCAGAATCAATATTAATTGCATAAGAAATAGAGGGGCCTGTGGGTATTAAACAAAATTAACATTAATCTTAACAGTTAAAAATCATTTGATAATAAACGTGAATTAACCCCTTTATTTCCACTGGAGGAATTTAAAATTCATTCACAACGATAATAAACGTGAATTAACCCCTTTATTTCCACTGGAACTAGAAAAACCTATAAGATGGATAATCAAATTAACTTAAGAAATATAGACATCAATAATTATGTGCTTATTTTAGTTAACAAAAACTAATCTTTTAGTTATCAATTTTTATTCCATATTGTTAAGTTAACATATGTTATCAAATTCACTGAGACGATAAATTGTCCACTGGAAAAAAGAGAATAAAAATTGAATTAGAGGATGCTGAAGGTGGAAAATATAATTTATCTCTGGAAGGCAATCTATCAAAAGACAAAATTCAAAAGGTTCTTCAATTAGTGGAATCCTTGAACATCTCAAAGGATGATTTAAATAACAATATCCAAATTCCTATGGAACAAAATAATAGTTTACAAAAGTATGACTTAGGACTCAATCAATCTAATAACTCGATTGGATCAAAGATATGGGCATTGATCGAAAACAACTTTGCCTTTAGTTCTTTTACATCTTCAAATGTTGCCGAATCCTATGAAGAATCATATGGTGAGCAGTTACAACTTAGTCTTATATCCACTTATTTATCAAGATATTTTGAAAAGCAAAAATTGGTAAGGAGTAAAAGAGGGAAAGAATGGATTTATAAGTTAATTAGAATTCAAAAAGATATTATTTCGTCCGTTGGGACACCTACTACTTCTCAATCAAGCCGTTTAATGGATTCACATTATCCGGAAGATCAGGGTGAGAATGACTTTTTGAAGCAGAATGCTTTGACAACAGTTTACGACCTTCGACTGTGATAGTATACCTAAAGGGCTTTGTGCTCATATCTCTATCAACTAATTTCTCTTCAAACAATTTTTTCATTAATCTAGAAGTGTGTTCTCTAGTCCTACCGACTACTCTTTGAACCTCTCTAGTAGTCAGAGATTTTTCCTCTAATTTCTTTAGGATGTATTCAATTGTACTATTCTGACGGTCTTCTTCCTGATCTACTGACTTGACAGAGTCTTGTGATGTTATGTCGTGACCAGGTAGCGATGTTTCAATTTTTGGATTGCTTACGTAGTTTTGGAATGGTGATATTACAGAATTCTGTGACTTGATCTTGTTGTTGTTAGAGATTATATTTTCATCTAGTAATTTTATTAAACCTTGTATATCGGTTAATTTTTCGTTGGTCTTATTAGTTCTGTCATATAAGACTCTAAATTGTTCAGAAATGAGATTAGTCTTATTAATCTGATCCTTTATTTGACTTTCAAGATGAGAGATTTTTGTTTCAATATTGTATTTCTTAAATTTTTTGTTTCTTAACCACTTGTAAATTTCTAAAGCCAGAATTGATAATGCTATAGCTGAAACAAATGGAATTAAGGCATAATTTAATATCAGTGATGCAATATCTATGCTCACATATAATTTAGCAATAGAGTGTGATATAACTTTATTGTATGTGATAATTTGACATTTAATATTATAAATTTAGTGATATATCACATATCGATTATTCTATTAATCAAATCTTCTATTACATTTATCACACTATTTATTTCTTTATCGTGATATTTAGCGTGATTGTCTTCAAGCATCCTAAGCTTGTTTAACATAGAGTTTAAGGAGGTAATTTGATCCTCATTCATTACATTTATTAGATTTAGTAGTAGGATGGAATAGAACAATTTCCGCAGTTTTGTCTTTGATTGCTTAACTTCTCTGTAATATGCGCCTGAACTTATTTCCTTGGGCCTTTTATCTTTATTCTTGAAATTATAAATTATTTGTATTTGTCTGTTGGTAAATAGAGATTTTTCAATTAATTTGGAAAGAAATAAATTATTTATATCTTCTTTGTTTTCCATCAGCTATACAATATTGTATAGTTAATTATACTATTTTAAATAAACACTTAACACAATCATTAAATTTAATTCAATTAATATATGTGTAGTATTATATTGAGTCGGGTAGAGAACTATATTAATGATGAATTGAAAAAGCATAAAAAAATATGTTTTGCTTTATTAGATTCGGAGAATTTTGAAGGCATTGCTGGTGTTGCGAAAAAAGTTGAATCACTCGGTGCATCAGCTATTTTGGTGGGTGGTTCGTCTGCCATAGATCAACTGGATTTAGACAAACTAGTAATATCGATAAAATCTGTAATATCTATTCCTGTTATTTTATTTCCCGGAAACGTTACAGGCGTATCTCCTAATGCCGACGCAATTTTATTTACCTCATTGCTAAATTCTGAGGATCCATATTTTATTTCCGGAGCTCAAGCATTAGGTGCATTGTTGGTAAAAAAGTATAATATTGAACCATTGCCAACAGGATATATAATAATTGGTGATAACACTACAGCTTGGTTTATTGGGAGAGCAAAGGGTATACCTTTTGAAAAATCTAATATCGCTGTAATGTATTCATTGGCCGCGCAGTATTTAGGTATGAGGTTTGTTTACCTGGAGGCTGGATCCGGTGCAAAAAAGAATGTATCTGCGGAAATGATTTCAAATGTTAGAAAGTATTATGATGGCTTATTAATTGTTGGAGGGGGCATTAAGAATTCCTCAATAGCTAAAGAATTAGCGGAGGCAGGGGCAGATATCTTAGTTGTAGGAACATTATTAGAGCGGGATCCAGATTGGGAAAAAAAATTTAACGACATTGTTATGGCCATTCGTTCCTGAATTAGTGCGATTGAATAATCATGAATTTGATTGATGAGGCCAAAATAAGATTAAAAAATATTTCGATTCCAAGCTACTATTTAGAGTATCAAATTAGTCTGCTGGAACAGGTAAATAAGCTTCATTTGGTAGCCGAAAAAGCAAGAAAAAAAGGTTTGGATGTTACGACTTATGTTGAACCAAAAATTGCCTACGACTTATCTGACAGAGTTGCAAAAATGCACAATATAGATATATCAGACAGATTAAGGACATTACTAAATTATACTACAAAAGAGAAAGCGGCTCTTAAAATAGCCGAGGAAATTGCAAAGGGGGAATATGGATCTGGAGATCTTAGGACAAGATTAGAAAATGCGGTTAGGGTAAGCTTGGCTGTGGTAACGGAAGGAGTTACTGTCGCTCCATTACAGGGCATATCTGACGTACAATTGAAAAATAATAAAGATGGCTCACAATATCTCTCCATTTCATTTGCTGGCCCAATAAGATCTGCTGGAGGTACTGAAGCAGCACTAACTATGCTTATAGCTGATCATGTAAGGAGAGTGTCTGGACTCGCCAAGTATCAAACAAATTCTTTTGATGATGAAACTGGCAGGTTTATAGAAGAATTAAGATTGTACGAGAGGGAAGTAGGAAACTTTCAATTTAAAGTCTTAGATAAAGATGTCGATTTTTGCATCTCTAATTTACCAGTTGAGATCGATGGAGTGGATACAGACCCAGTTGAATTGGTAATTCATCGGGAGATGAAGAGGATAAAAACGGATAGAGTTAGAGGAGGAGCACTGAGGGTCATGAACGATGGTTTGATAGGTAGATGTAGAAAACTCACAAAATTGGTCGAAACACTCGAGCTAGAAGGTTGGGATTGGCTTGCAAATATGAATGGTGCAATCCAAACAGGCGATGATGATACTGTGAGTCATAGGATGTCTGAAGTAATTACAGGAAGACCCGTGTTGTCTATGAACAAGAAAATTGGTGGATTTAGATTACGATATGGGAGGTGTTTTAATACTGGATTCGCTACTATAGGAATCCACAACACGATTCCTGTACTATTGAATTCTGCCGTAGTGGTTGGAACACAAATTAAAATGGATGTCCCTGGAAAAGCTTCTACAATTGCTCTAGTAGACACCATTGAACCACCAATAGTAAAATTAGAAGACGGAACGGTTTTGCAGATCAATACCGTAGAGCAAGCCCAAAATTTAAGATCACGAGTAGTCAAAATATTATACCTGGGAGACATCCTGATTAGTTACGGAGATTTTCTTGAGAATAATGCACAATTATTACCAGCAAGTTATGTTGAAGAAATATGGAGCCAGGAATTATTTGAAAAATTGAGTCATATCAATGAAGTCAAAAGTGACTTTGTTGTTGAATATGATAAGTTAGTTAAATTGAGTTCGAATCCCTCTACAATACCACTATTTAGAGAGGCATTGAAAATATCGATCCAATTCGACATTCCACTACATCCTAAATATTCCTTCTACTGGGAAGCTATACCAATAAAAGATTTTTTAATGATTAGAAATGTCTTGATATCTTTTATTTCTCTATTTAACAGAAACGAAGAGATTGAATCAACTACCGAGGAAATTAGTCTATCATATGATCATAAACTAAAAAATATTCTAGAAAAACTAGGCGTGTTCCATCGTCTAGATATATCTAGTAATACTATAGTATTGTTAGATGGGTCTCAAATTTTTGCGTTAGTGTGTTTATGTATTCCCGAATTTCAATCCATACTCTCCTTGTTATATGAAACTCGTGATAAAATCCATTTTTCAACATTTTCTAATTATGTATCAAAGGATGGATTTATAAGAGATATAGGTGAAATTGTTGAAAGTTTACAGTCGGATAAGGGCGAAGGTAAAACAAATGTCATCAAACTAATAAATTCCATTTCATCCATTAAAATACGTTCAAAATTTTCTTCTTCCATATCTGTTAGAGTTGGTAGACCTGAAAAAGCCTCAGAGCGTAAGATGAAACCCCCAATTCATGTTTTGTTTCCAGTAGGTAACAAAGGTGGTCCCATGAGAGACCTCCTAAAGGCTTCAAACGCAGATTCTTTTTATTCGGAAAAATCAAATCGATATTGTTATAATTGTAATATTCCATCCTTAGGTACTAAATGCAACTATTGCAATCAAGCGACTCCTATCAAATTTATTTGCAATGTCTGTAAAGTCGAATCTCTAGATTTATCGTTTGATCCTATTGATAATATAAAAAAAAGGAACAAGTGTTTAAAGTGTGGTAACGAATATAAAACATTTTCTCCAATTAAATTTCCTTTAAAGACCTTGATAGAAAAAGCCGAAACAAGGTTGAGCTTTAGGGTAACTTCTCCTTTAAAAGGAGTGAAAGCATTAATGGGAAAAGACAAGGAAGCGGAACAAATTGAGAAGGGCATTCTTAGAAAAAAATGTGGTTTATCTGTGTTTAAGGATGGTACCATAAGATTTGACGCTACGAATGAACCCCTTACTCATTTCATACCATGTTTTATCGATACATCCATTTCAAAATTAAGAGAATTAGGGTACAAATTTGATTATCAACAGAATGAACTTAATTCTGATAAACAAATCGTAGAATTGCTGATTCAAGATGTTATAATTCCATTAGATTCTGCAAAGTATCTCTTAAAAACAGCTAAATTCATAGATGAAGAATTGGTTACCTTATATGATTTACCACCGATTTATAATGCCTATACTGAAAATGATCTGATTGGACATTTGATAGTGGGATTAGCTCCTCATACTTCAGTCGGTATTATTGGGCGTATAATAGGTTTTACAGAATCACAAGTTTGTTTGGGTTCTCCAATATGGCATTCCGCAAAAAGAAGAGATTGTGATGGTGATGCCGATTCGATTATCCTACTATTTGATGCATTCTTAAACTTTTCATATTCTTTCTTACCAGATAAAATAGGCGGATTAATGGATGCTCCATTACTAATACAACCTATTGTATTACCTCATGAGGTTCAACGACAAGCTCATAATGTTGACATTGTGGAAAAATATCCACTAGACTTTTATAAAAATACTTGGTTAGGGGTTAAAGCAGCTGATGTTTCTGATACGATTGAAATACTAAAAAATCGAATAGGGAGTGATAAACAATTTTATGATTATGGGTTTACCCATACTAGTGGCACTTTAATATCCGACATAAATCGAAGTGCTTATTCTACATTAAATACAATGGGCGAAAAATTAGAAATGCAAATATCCACAGCAAATCTTATTAATTCTGTAGACACAAACGAAGTGATCTCTATGGTCTTGACGACACATATTATTCCTGATATAATGGGTAATATGCGTTCTTATTGTTCGCAGTCGTTTAGGTGCAATAAGTGCGGTGATAAGTATAGGCGAATTCCTTTGTATGGTAAATGTCTTACTTGTAATAATACTTTACTACAGACGGTTACTCGAGGTTCGGTAGAAAAATATGTTCTTTTAGCAGAAAACTTGAGTAACAGCTTTAAAGTCACTAATTATCTAAGGAGTAGAGTTGAATCACTTATTGTGGAGCGAAATTTTGTTTTTCAATCAAAGAAAGAACAACCTACAATACTTGATTATTTATAAAATCATTGTGATTTTTGGTTTATTAGTTTGCAAAATTTATTTGATATGGTCTTAAAGTGGCCAAATTAACTACAATTGCTATACCAGGGGTAGGAGTAATTCCCATAGCGCGCTGAAAGGGTGTTTGGGTTTGCCATGCACCAGAATTCACTACCAAAGTTCCCTTATAGCTATCCACATCAATTACATGTACATGACCAGAATGGAAAATATCCGGAACGTCTTCAATAACCATCATATCCTCTAATTCTGGAGCAATAGGTGTTCTTTGACCGTATATAGGTGAGAGATGTCTTGATTTAAGTAAAATCTTCATCGCCTCTGCTGGTTTAGAATAACTTAAACCAGGAATTGTAGCAATCGTATCGTCCAAGCTTTGACCATGAAACATTAATGTTTTTACTCCGTCCATATTGATCATGCAGGGATTTCCTAGCATCGTGATATTACTCAAAGAGTAAATCTTATCAGCATATTTTCTTGGTATTGCTGGCTGAGGCAATGCTCGTCTTCCCAGATCATGATTTCCTGGAATCATAAAAACCTTAATGTGTTTAGGAATTTTCGCCAACAAATTTGTAGCATGCTCCATCTGGGAAAATGAATCCTTTTCAAATAATTCTCTGTCTTGATGCGGAAATATCCCTATTCCATCAATTAGATCCCCACAAATACAAATATACTTTATTTTAGAAACAATATCTTTATTCTCTTCTTTTCCATTTAACCAATTCAAAAACATTTGAAATTCATCTTCCATGAAGAATTTACTGCCTATGTGCAAATCAGATATTAACACGCTATATACCTCAGAATGAGATCTATTTGGAATTCTGTCTGGCACATCTAGTGAGAATATTTTTTTTATTATATGGTTCTTTCTTTTTGAATTATTCTCAAGTTCTATCATTACCATTTGATCCAAAATTAATGACGAAATCTGTTTTTTTAAATCTTCATTGTATGCAAATGCCTCTAATAATCCACTCTGATCATCAATAGTTAAATTATAACTATTCTTTTTGATCTTCTTTTCCATAATTAATCCTGCTATGAATAAAGATTCTTCCAAATTCTCCTTAGACTGTGACCTTGGATTTAATCTTGATTGGTTAAGAAATTGTTTAATAAATGCTATTTTTTTTATTCTTTTACTGTCTGGTCTATTAGATAAAATTTTTAAGGATTTATCAAATCGGCTTCTAAACAGTGATGTATATCCTTCAACCCCTTCACCGCTATTAATACTATTATTGGAATCATAAATTATGTTGTTAACATAATGGTTATTCTCAAAATCATCAGAATCACGAGTTACCAATTCTAAAATAGTCTCTTCATTATTTTTTTTAGTATCAATGATTTCAGAATGATCTAGCTTGTTTACGATAGTAGTACCATTATTAGCATCATCATTTACAATCAGTGAACTATTTGTTGAAAACTTTAAAGTATTCTTTATATCGTCGGATAAAATAACCTTAGACCCAACTCTCTCTCTTTTGATCATAAGAATCTCTTCAACTATTTGATACACATCTACCTGTAGATTCTCAATTAACATTAATGCATCGGGATGAATCTGAAATCCTTTGCTAGTTATAAAGGAAATTATTTTTAAGAGATTGGAATTATCGGTCAATAATCTAATATCAAATTAACTAGTTGATGATATTCTTTAAATCTTTTTATATAAATAATAAAGTATTATAATTGATAAAAAAAGTATTATAATTAGTTATGCTAATTACATTTAAAAAGAGACTGGTGTTTTTCTTTATTGCCATGTTATTTTTCTTGAGTATTTTTTATCTTGGATTTTCCTTTAGAATGGATGAATCATTTTCTAAGGAGTTATCAAAAAACTTTGTTAATCAGATAAGTGACATAGACGAATTTGGTATATTCTTAAATAACCTAAAAATAGCATTAGTGATGTTTATTCCAGTCATAGGCCTTGTAATGGGAATTATTTCTGGATTTTCTACCGGTTTAGTGTTTAGTTCAATAATGAACCTGTCAGATGTTACGTATTCTAATCCCTTGGTCATTTTCTTGACACCATTTGGAATCCTAGAGCTAGCTGCATATGGACTAGCCATTTCTCGAGGCTGTATTTTATTTTTTGAAATACTAAGGAAGAAATTTACAAAAAAATCTTTATTTTATCTGCTAATCGAAGTAGCATTAGTTTCTGGAATGCTTTTTGTCGGGGCAATAATAGAATGGATGATGATTGAAAATATTCCAAAAAGATTATAATCGTCTGTCATTCGTGCATGGCTTTTGGATTATTTTATATCATTGTTATAAAATGCCATAGTGTTTAAATAGTTTTAATGAAGATTTACCTACAGTGAATTATTAGATGCCAGTAGCAATACTTCCAGATATTAGTGAACAGCATTGTATTGGGTGTGCTTTATGTGTAGAAATTTGTACAGCTCTTGGTCCAGATGTATTAAGAGTAAAACCTGTGGAAGGTTGGAAAAGAGGTAAAGCATTTGTCTTTTATCCAGAACGATGTATCTCTGATGGTGCTTGTATTGGCGTTTGTCCAACAAAAGCAATTTTCTGGATGAGACCAATGGAATATACACCAGGACAACCAATTCCATTAAAGAAAAACGCCATATTTACGAAAGGCTGGGAAGAGGGCTAACTCTCCACCTATTTTTATTTTTTCTCTAATTATAGAATTCAGTAACCATTACGAAGCTGATAAGATTTACATTTAGTGTATCAATATTCTATTATAGTTTTCTCTAATAATTAGTACTTAAATATCCAATAGAATTACTAAAATGGCTAATTGACAAAAAAATTGTATGTTATAGGTGTAGGTCCAGGATCAAAAAAATATCTGACGGATTTTTCAAAAGAAATTATCAAACAATCTCGTTTTATTATAGGATATAAATATACTCTAAATACGATAGATCACCTGCTTGATAGATCATTTAATCAAGTATTTGAAATAACCATGAAAAATCAAGAGGAGATTTATTTGAATGTATATAATAATTTAATGAGAGAAAATGATATATGTACTGTTCCATTTACAGGAGATGTAAATTTCTCAGAATCAGAAGTTGTGGACCGGCTTTTATACCTGTTCGGTGATGAAAATGTCTGCATTATCCCTGGCATCAGTTCCATACAGATAGCAGCTGCAAAGTCTAGAGTTCCATTGGATAAATCTACCATCATGACTTTTCATGTCACTGGTGATATTGAAGAAAAAAAAATAGAACTGGTTAAATCAATTGTTGATAAGAAAAGTGTAATATTGGTGCCAAGACCATGGCCGTCGGACCCATCAAAAAACTTTATGCCCTCTGAAATTTCATCATTTATCAAAGAAAAAGGACTGGACACTTCAAAAATTGACGTTTGGGTATTTGAAAATTTGACAAATAACGAAAAGGAAACAACTTTTACTGGAAAAATGAGTTCGCTAGAAAATAAAGACTTTAGCGATTTATCCGTAATGGTTATAGATCAAAACAAACGACAAACTTACTTGGAGTTCTAAATTTATTCTATATTTGTATTATTTTAGTTTTGAATGTAAATAAAATATATTACAATTAACTTTGTATAATGTTGAATGAGCAAGAACGAATTTAGATGTTGTATTGAATGTGGTTCAAAAATGTCTAAAAATATTAAATTATGCCCAGCCTGTGGAGAATCTCAGGGCTAGATTTAAATATTTTTGCTAGACTCATTTTCCATTTTATTGCTCTTATTTTTAGATAATCATGACAGTTTATTTTCACATGTAGTCATTATTAAAATACCTCTATTTTTTAATAATTAGACGATGGTGAAAAAAATAACTCTCCTTATTCCCGTGATTATTTCAGCCTTTGTAATAGGGATTTTAGGAATTATCTTTGTTCCATCAGATATTAAGAATACAAACATCAATTTTTCAAAAGGAACTATAAAAATAGACGAAAAACTTTTGACCGTCGAAATTGCTGATTCGGATTTTGATAGACAACGATGGTT
>JBBRRF010000016.1:0-12942 GCA_038200885.1 Candidatus Nitrosocosmicus sp. | reverse complement strand
GTTCAGGTAATTATCTTAATTGGTATATATCCATTTGGTAATTGGTAATCTACCAAAATCTTGCACAGTTTATTCGATTTGAATGGGTATCTTTATTCTGACGGTATAATTATTTCACATTTCTTTCTGCATAGGTTATGGATTTGCTCTTCGATATCTCTTGTTGTCGATATCATTTGTTCATCAAGTTCTATTTTTTGCTTAGCAATCTCATCTTTCCTTTGATTTTCCAACATGATGATTCTCTCCTCTTCTTTTCTCTCCTCTTCTTTTCTCCTTAATTCGTCGAGGACTGCTATTTTGTCTTTGTCCTTTAGCCGATCTACTCTTGAATCTAACTCTTTGATCTCAGCTTTAAATTTCGGTAATTCGTCCATTAGCATGTCAAAATATTGTAATACCTTTTTAGAATCTTTTAATACAATTTTATTACTCCTGACAGATTCTTTAATATCTTTTAGTAGCGTTATATATTCTGACATATCTGGTTTGGAAACTATTTCTGAAGGTTTATTTACAATAGTATCTATTTTTTCTACCGTTCCTCTTGATAATCCATAAGAATATTTATTTGCTGCTTTTGTCAAACGGTTGGAAATTTCGTAGAGTTCATTAATAGATTTCTTTTTCTTCTTATCAATTTCTTCCTTTTCTTGTAGGTATTTTAAACATTTAACATAGTCTGAAGAGGATTTTATTGAATTAATTTCCTTTTCTCTCCTATCTTTTCCTTCTTTAAGTTGTCTGATCTTTTGATCAAGATTTTTTATTGTAATATTAGCCTTGTTAATTTCATCTATTTTGGAATGCATACTTAAGAGGTTAGATCTACACTGTTCTATCATGTTTCTTTCCTCGGTTATCTGATTATATTCGTCGTTTAATATCTCAGAACAGTCACTTATTCTTTTTAATTCTCCCCTTAAACTATTTGCATGTTTTTTCATAAAGGTATTAACGATTCTGCTATGCGAGCTTGTAACTTCGCCGAACCTGTTTATCGACGCCTCCACTGAATCCCTGAATTTGATGAACTCGTCAAAAGTCTTGGGAATGGGTAGGATGTTGGAAGATTCGCGTTTCAATGCCCTTACAATGGTATTTTTTGTATTCTGCACTAAGGGCATCAGCTTTTCTTCTTCCGTATTAATGACTTCAGCGTCCAAATCCTCTGCAATAATATTAATGTGTTGAAAGGCTAGATTCGTGTCCTCAAATGTCTTTTCCAAATTAATCAAGAGATTCTTAGTTATCCTTCCTTCACTCTTTTCTAACTCTTTTACAGCGTCCTCAATAGTAATTTTATTGTCTTTGGCTTGAACTATCGGTATTGTTGAATTTGCAGCACCAGTACCAGTACCACTCTTTTTATCACTTAATTTTGAAATATCTTTATCTCTTTTCTTAAAAAAATTAAACGAGGGCATGAATCTATATTAATTTCGACAAAAATAAGTATATATGTTAACGGAAAAATCCGAATGTATTTTTTCCGCACTATCTTGGATCATAAACGACTTTAAGTAGATAAGATATCATGCATAACTTACTAAGACCTGCATATGGGTCATCAATTCAAAGCCTTTTTAAAATTCACAGGTTGACAAAAAAAGAACTAAATTGTAATAGTTGAGTTAGCAAGTCAGTAGGATGGCTTGAAAACAACAAATCATTAGATGGCAAATAATGTTAGAGAATTCTAAACTCGGAGTTATGGGTGATTGTTATTTTCCATTAGATTTTCTCGTTTTTTATTAGATCGTTCAAACAGTATTTAAAGGCCAGATATTCGAGGAGTAAACTGGTATCGCTATCTGCATCTCTTGCCTTGTTTATAAGGACTTTGCAGGTTTTCGTCACCATGGGATAACTATTATTAATGGATTCTGCGATGGAAACACATTCCCGTAATAGTTTTTCTTTTAATAAAATAGCGTTTTTGGTTATCGGGCAGTCCTGTTGTTTTTCGTCATCGTTTAATCTGACTATTTTATTGACGAGTTTTATTCTATATGCTTCGTCGGCATCAATTATTTTTCCAGTATAAATCAACTCTTTTGCTTTTGAGATGCCTACTATTCTTGATAATCTCTGTGTACCTCCCCATCCAGGTGAAATTCCTATCTTAACCTCTGGTTGCCCTATTTTTGCATTAATGGATGCAATTCTCAAATCACAGGCCAGTGCGATTTGACATCCCCCGCCTAATGCAAAACCATTAATTGCAGCGAGTACAGGTTTGGCTAGTCCTTCAATCAGGTTTAATAGTTCATGAACATGATTTGCGTATTGTATTGCTTCATTAGGAGACATCTTAATAACGGTGTTTAAATCCCCACCAGCACTGAAAGAGTTCAATCCTTCTCCTGTTAAAATTACCGCACAAATTTTCTCGTTGGTTTCACATAGACTAATCTCCTGCTTTAATTCTGTAACCAAATCGAAATTAATCGCATTATACACCTCTGGTCTATTAATTTTGATTATTCTAATGCTTCCTCTTTGTTCGGTAATAGTATATCTCATATTCTGCAACTAAATATTGTATTTTAATTGTCTAGTTATTTAGATTATGAATATCTTAGATCCAATAAATCTGATAATCAGTTTTTATTCTTTCTATTCTCTTTATGTTTTGTGATGTCTACTATTCATTCAACGGATCTTTGTCAACGACATTATTTATAACTAGCAGACAATCAAAAATATTATGACTGCAAATACCCAACAATTTGAAAATGAATCCTATTTAAATCTTGAAACTTATAGAAAAAATAATCATCCAATAGTTACACCCGTTTGGTTCATCTTAAAGGATAATGATATTTATGTAGTAACTAAAGAAAAGACCGGAAAAGTGAAACGCCTTAAGAATAATAATGTTGTGAGAGTGGTTCCGTGCAATTATAGAGGCGTATCAAAGGGGACGTGGGTGACTGGCACAGCACATTTTGTTGATTCACAGCAGAAAAGCGATATTCTAAAAATGAGAGGTAAGAAATATGGTATCAAAGCAAAAATAGCAAGCTTACTTGGTATGCGAAAAGGCAATTATGTTGTTATTGGAGTACAAGTTTGATATTTTATTATTGACTTTTTGACACAAATTGGTTTCCGGGGGTATTTGGGAAGATCATACTGATAATCATCAATATAAATATCATTCAATCTTTTCACGACTGGGAATTGCAATTGTAATTGATTATTGATTGCCATATTCAAAAGTAATGACCACTTGAGGCGTTGGATTGGAAATTTCAATTAGAACGAGGATCCGTAGAGCGTCTGGGATCGTATCAACCTAAAATTCGATTGTCATTTGTTTGAATATTTAAACCGTAATTGATAACAAAAAATAAATATCATCACTAAATAGTAATCAGTATATCAGAGATAAAAAAAGAGAAACCGGTAAGTTCTAAAAAAAATAGAATAGAACCATTTGCAGTCGCAGACGAGAATTCTTTTGACGATTTACTAAAAAAACTCGATGAAGATGAGATAAAAATAATTGTTCAACTATATGTAATTAAACGAGGTAAACGGGTTACAAACATCAAGGGGTTTACCGATCAAGAAAAAATGGAATCAATTGCTCATGAATTAAAAAAGACCATAGGTACAGGTGGAACAGCAAAAAATGGGATGATCGTATTGCAGGGGGATCATAGATCGAAGGTAACTGAATTTTTGTTGACAAAGGGTTATCCTAGAGAATCTATAGAAGTAATTTGATTGAGAATACATATACAATCCATTGATTTTTTTATAATTGGGGCTTTTACTGAATTAATTCCTTCTTTCTCATTAGATTTGGTGTGTGCTGACATTCTGATTTCCAATATATGAATAAATTATGTAAAATTAAACTCAGATTTTAACGGGTTTTTTTGACAATTGTGTCAATATGGGTATAGTTCAATATACCTCTTTTTCTATTGATACTTATGCTCGATCATTTATCTACCAAAAGGATTGATTGGCAGAAACCGAGGAAAGAAGGGATTACATATATCGTAGATAAATTTCAAGGATTTGATAGTGCGAATTTCAAGATAATTTCTCCACTAATAGACATTGTAAAAATTTATGGTCCTCTACCCCTCTTGATTTCAAACGATCAGCTTATGGAACGGATAAATTTCTACCATGAACATGACATTTTAGTTTCCGTTGGGAGCACACTCACAGAATATGCGTTGTTGGAAAAATCATTTGATAAATATATTGAAGATGCCTCAAAGCTGGGGTTTGACATCATTGAAGTCGGTGAAAATAATATTGAATTATCTCTAGAAAAAAAGAAACAGATTGCAACCAAATTAAAGTCTAAAGACTTAGTAGCACTATGGAAGGTAGGAAAGAAAGATCCGAGAAGGCAACTTTCGTTTGATCAATCAATTACTAAAATTAATGAGGCAATAGAAGTGGGTTCAGAAAAAATTCTCCTTGAAGGTAATCTGGGATATGCTGTAGGCATATACGACGAAAAAGGTAATATTAAATGGAATATAGTTGGTGCAGTAACATCAAAAATATCTCCAAATAAGATCATATTTGAAACTCCTTTGGAAATTCAACAGTCAGCAATGATTGCTGAATTTGGTCAAAGGGTAAATCTTGGTGAGACAAATTTAGAGAATGTAATATCCATCGAATCACAAAGAAAGGGATTCTTATCCCGATCTAGTTATGGAATTTCCAGTATGAAAAAAATAGCCAAGGGTAGCCCAGCTACTAAGTTTATTTATTATATCATTCGAACTAGAAATTCTATGGAACAAAGCGAATTAATTAATATTACTAATTTACCACGTAGAACCGTTCAAACAGGGTTGGAGGAACTAAAAGATCAAGGACTAATTGTTGAAAAGAATAATCTAGATGACATAAGAAAGAAGATTTATCATATAGTAAAAGATGAATGGATTTGAAATTAGAACAATTTGATCTCATACCTGTATACATAAAAGATTTCCTATTTCAATGCAACATAAAACATTAAAAGGAAAGCGGGATGAATGTGAATTAATTAGATAAATGGTGATAACTGGAATTGCTTCAACATCTATATTTGTAAAAGATCAGCAGGAATCTTTGACCTTTTGGGTCGAAAAGGTAGGCTTTGAAGTTATATGTGATTTGGAATTGGAATCAAACTTCAGATGGGTGGAGATTGCCCCCAGATCATCAAATTCCTCAATTAATCTATATCCGAAATCATTAATTTCCAAAAAAGATCTAAAACCAATGCCCGTGATAGTTTTTAGGACCAATGATATTCATAGTACCTTTAATAATCTAAAAGCTAAGGGAGTTACTTTTTCTCGGAATCCTTTAAAATCTATTCTAGGAATTCATGCGATGTTTAAAGATGTCGATGGAAATGAATTTCTAATTCTAGAAAAGCTTAAAAATTGACTTATCTGGTGATGCATTGAAAAATGAAATCTTTTGAACAGTCATTCGAGGTCAATTGTAGCATAGATAAAGTTTGGAACTTTTATACTGATATCAAGCATTTAGAAATAGTTACACCACCCAACCTGAAATTAAATATTATTGAAACCTCCAATAAACAAATTGTCGAAGGTCTCAGAATGACCATATCAGGGAGGTTAGTCCTTTATAACAGCAAATGGAATTCAATAATATCTTTGGTTGATATATCTAAACACATGTATATTGATGAAATGGTAAAAGGACCATTCAAAAAATGGAAACATACACACCTATTTTCAGAAATTGGAAAAAATCAAACAGTTGTTACAGACAAGATTGAATTCGAATTGCCTTTTTTCTTTTTAGGAAAATTAATGGAAGGATATGTAGAAAATAATTTAAAGAAAATTTTTGATTTTAGGAAAATTCAAACTGTGAACAATTTATCGAATAAATCTGCGGATGAGTAGGCATTATTTCCTATAAGGTAAGATAGACAATCTACTAGTAAATATGATCAAAATAGGGAAAAATTAGGACGATTTTACTGCATGAATAATACAAAAAATAAAAATATTATTTTTTATGAAAATTCTTTGTATATGTCTAGTAAATACCAACCACTGTTAGTTGGTTCCTTTTTGATTTTTTCTTTACTTATTGCTAATGTGTCTATATCATACGCGTCAAATCTCATCTCTACGATTAACTATAATGATTCCTCAGATACTATGGAGGCATTAAAGAATTTTGCTTTATCCGAGATAAATGAGGATCGTGTAAAGCATGCTCTTTCGCCATTATTACAAAGTAATAACACAGCTGCCCAAATTCACGCAAATGAGTTATTACAAACAAAGACTATATCTCACATGACCATGGATGGGTTTAAACCATACATGTTATATTCGTTGTATAATGGTACTGGCTATGTTCAGCAAAACATAGGGCAAATAAGTTATGTACTTTCAAACGATGGCCAAAATTACTACAAAGCATCTGATTTATGTTATGATTTCAAGCGGTTTTACTGTCCAGTCATTGATCAATATAAAGCAATTAATGATTTGGAATACTCAATGATGAATAATGATGAGGCTTGTTGTAACAACGGACACGAGAATAATATTTTAAACAAGTTTCATACCCACGTGAGCATTGGTATCGCATTCAACAAATATTATTTTGTCATGGTACAGAATTTTGAAAATCACTATCTAAGCTCCGATCTTAAAATCCTAAAAAATAATGAAGATATAATATTGGAAGCTAAAATCAATGATCAAAATAAATTTAATTTTGTCATAAATCATGTTTCTTTCTTCTTAGACGAGTTCCCGACCAAACTGAATTATGAAAAAAATAGAGACAAGAATAGTTATGATTTTGGAGATCTTAAATTAATGATCTCTAAACCCTTACCATCAGACTTGCAATATATTCAGGAAAAAAAAGATAATTCCTACAAGATAATAGAAGCAAAAAAGTGGGACTTGAGTAAGAATAATGTTGACTTGGAATTTCAACTTCCAGATGCTTTAAACACAAAAAACAAAATCTTGACTATGGTTGTTTATGCTCAGACCCTTGGAGATAATCCAGATGATAGCCAAGACAAAAACCATCTTAATCCTGAATACGTTCCTATAACATCATATACTTTTTTTAACTACTAGGATTCAAAAAAAAGTATTGGTACCCGAGAACTGATCTACTTGTATTCTATTTCAATAATTAATTTTCACAAACACATATACAGCTCTTCTTCTCACTCTAGTTTTCATTGGTTTCAAAGGATGTTGAATTTTATACTTTAAATCTAGAATTGATTTTTGATACGAAATTAGGTCCAGACTCAAAGGTACTATTTTAAAAAGGTTTAGGAATTAAGATTTGCCAAACTTGTGTATGGACAAAATCCCTGATAATAATCCTGTAAGTCTTAGCAAAACAATTTGATCGAATATTTCTTTAGTAAGATCTTGTAACTTTACATCTTCATGTATATCAAAGTCTTTTTCATAGCTTCGTTCTATCCATTGTAGTACTTTCTTATCCAAATCATCTACTTCCTTATCTCCAATTGTCGAAATCACATTGCCTTCGATCAACTGTCTTATAAATTCAGTAACTGTCCAGTATTGGAATTCAATTAGTGGATGCATACTAGGTATAATAAATTTTGATATTTAACACTTCTGTTTTATACTCTGATTTTTAGTTTTGCTTACATTTGGAAATATGAGAAATCCAATTTGAAAATCGGATTCAAATTACGAATTCCTTTATGAATTTTCATCTTATTACCAAATTTGTCAATAAATAATTTGAGTCAATGCCGGTTAATTTTATTGTTCCGGTAGTAGTGAGATGTTTTAGCATCATTATTGTAGATACATTAGAAATAGGATCTATCCTCAAATCAAAAATAAAGAACTATATTGAATATTAATTCTTACTAAAATGAAAAAAAGGAAGACGGATGAACAATATTTGTCATTAGATAAAGTTAATGAACAAATCACTGCATGCAGTCAGTGTCCTCGTCTCCTGCAACATATTCGTCAAGTTGGGGACTATAGGCCGCAAAGATATAGTAGTCATAAATATTGGGCAAAACCTGTACCGTCCTTTGGTGATCCTAAAGCGAGATTATTGATAATTGGTTTAGCACCAGCAGCCAATGGTGGTAACAGAACAGGAAGGATGTTTACAGGAGATAGCTCCGGGGAATGGTTGATGAAAGCAATGTTTGAAACTGGTTTTGCTAATAGCCCGAACAGTGTATCTATTGATGATGGGTTGCTCCTGTCAGATGCATACGTTACCTCTATAGTCAAATGCGCTCCTCCAATGAATAAACCCACTAATTCTGAAATTTCTAATTGTTCACTATTTTTAAGAAGCGAGTTAAATCTGTTAAAAAGTAGTGTAGTTGTAGTCATAACTTTAGGCAAAATGGCTTTTGATACGTATTGCAAATTGAGTGATATAAGAGGATTGTACTTCAAACACAATAGTGTTTACCAAATAGATTCCACTAAGACTCTGATCGTTTCGTATCATCCAAGCAGGAGAAATACTAATACTGGGACTTTAACATGGCCTATGTGGATTCAAATATTTGAAAAGGCGAAATCGATTATTGAGACCAAGTTATAGGAACACATCTAGTCATCCATAACATATATTTCAATTATTGACCAACTAATTACTTAAATCGATAGCAAATCCATATCCGTATAAATCTTTGAATGCAGCAAGAAGACAAATAAATGATGGATTCCATGCAATCATAGATTCTTAATTCACTTTTTTAATAATCTGTCAAGATGTTTTTCAAGGTCGGTATTTGCTTGGTTACTTTGGTGAATATCAAAAGGCTTCATCATTATCAAGGTCCAATACAAAATCCATGATAATTTTTATCCTAAAGGATATTTACGCTTGGCCCAATCTATGATAGACCCATCATACAGTCTTACGTTGGCAAAACCTGCTTGTTTTAGTTGCAAATAGGTATGTGCAGCTCGAATTCCAGAGTGACAATAGCATATTATTTGTTTGTCCTGGGTAATACCTATTTTTTCGAAACCTTGTTTTAACATTTCAGCATCCTTGATCATTTTTCCCATGTCTCCTATTCCCTCATCATAATTGTGCAGGATTGATCCTGGAATTCTCGCGTGTAAATGCTCTTGGGGGGTGCGTGCATCTATGATGGTAGTTTCGGGCTTATCTTTCTCTTCAAAGATGAATTGTGCATCAGCTCTCTCAGTTGCTTTAATATGCGCAATAAATCCTTTGTCTGGTTTTGTCTCTGCATTCTTTGATCTAAAGTCTTTTGCAACGGGGTATCCACTTTGTAACCAGGTTTCAAAACCAATGTCTAGAATCTTTACATTCCTGTGACCAAAATAAATAAGTGTCCAAACAATTCTTGCAAGTGAAGGATCTGGGTATTCACCATACACGATAACTACTTTGGTGTCATCAATACCCATGTCAGTAAATATTTGTTCAGCCGCTTGCGGTGTAATTACCAAATGAGACCCATTTTCATCGGTTGATATCACCTTTTCCACACCCATTGGCATAGCATTCTTAATATGACTGAATCTAAAGGGCATAATTCCCCTGGAATCAATTATTATCAAATTTTCATCGTCTAGATGTGAGGCCAACCAACTGGCGTCTATTATCATATTCATTTACAAAAAATCATGTATATTTGGGTGAACGCGTTATATTTCTTTAATGCCTAATTTTTCTAAAATCTTGATATGATTTTTGTGAGATGTGCAAATAGGTTTTATATGCGTACTTACTAATTTTTCGTATATCCATGGCTTCAGGTAAATATGATGAAAAATCATTACCTCCTCATGGTTTTCATCTGCATAAGAATACGCAGGTATTATATGGATCTGAAAATGCGGTAGGAAAAGGCGTAGAATTTATGAAAAATGTTAAACATAAGATGGATATTACATTCGATCATAGAGCTCCTTCAATAGTTATTGAAATCCCACAGTACTACAATGGCTACGAGGATATTCTAAAAAGAGGGGGAAAAATTAGATGTATAACCGAAATTACAAAAGAGAATCTACAATATTGCGAGGAACTAATGAAAACTGTTACTGAATTAAGACATATGGATGGTCTTAAAGGAGGAATTGCCATAAATGAAACTGAGTACATGGCTACTACTGTCCTTCAAGAAGCACAACCATTAACGGAGGTAATCTACAGCAATGTAGACGAAGTTATTGCTCAGGGGCAATTTATTTTTGATACTTTATGGAAAAATGCTACAGTTGCCCAAAAGAAGCTCAAAGAATTAAAAGAAGGGATCAAAGCTTATGAAACAAAATTAATCTCAGAATCTAGTGATTCATTAATAGAAACTGAGTTTGGGCGAGTAGTATGGAATTCTTCTGAAATTAATGTTTGTACATCTATTGACGGTTTAAGGATTAACAAAAATTATCTTATAGAATCCATAACAAATGCATTAACAAATGAGAGGATAAATACACATAAACGAATAAGAATTCTTGTTGAGATCACTATAGACCATCTAGAGATAGTTAAAGAATTACTAGATTTAGGAATACAAATTAGACATATCAAAGATATGTCCTCTATCGATTACACTGTCACTAATTCAGATCTTATTATAGCCGTTAAGAGAACAGAAAGAAACGATCCTAGCGACAGTATTCTATATAGTAATGACCCATCATATTTAGATCATTTCTCAAATGTATTTGAAGAGCTGTGGAAGAGTAGCAAGGATCCCGAAAGAATCATAAAATCGTTAGAAGAGGAGACTGAATTATCGTTTATAGAAACCATCGATGATCCTGAGGAGTCAGTGAAATTAGTTCGTACTTTGATATCATCCGCTAAATATGAAATTTTGGCTATTCTTCCAAATTTTAATTCGTTTTTAAGACAGGTCGAATCGGGAATGATGGAGTTTATGAAGAACATCTCTCTATCAAGAAAGCATGTAAATATCAGAATCCTTATCGTAGAGGAAACTGATAATGAAATACGGCACAAGATTTTGACAATATTTGACAAATTTAATGGAAAGATTTCTGGCAGTTCTAACTCTGATGAGATCCCGCTGGAATTTAGATTCAAGGGTGTTGAGAATTTCAAATTGAAAATTCTAAACAGCAGGCTATTTACTGAGATAGGATTCTTAATTGTTGATAAGAATAAATCATTGATAATCGAATCAAAAAACATACCTTCGATTGATATGATTGAGTCTATTGGACTTTCATCCTATTCAAATAGTCACAGGATTTCTAAATCATATGCGTCTATATTTGAAGCTCTTTGGAATCAAGCTGAACTATACGATAAATTAAAAGTACAAGATAGACTACAAAAAGAATTTATTAATATTGCTGCACATGAACTTAGAAATCCGGTGCAATCATTGTTGGGTTATTCCGATATTTTGATGAATACCACAGGAAATATCGAAAGATATAGCAACTTTATAGTTACTATAAAGCAGAACATAAAGAGGCTTGCGCGGTTAATTGATAAAGTATTGGATGTTACTCAACTAGAAAATGAATTATTGATACTGCATAAAGAAAATTTTAGTTTAGAGAAACTTGTAATAGAAATTGTAAGAGAATACAATAATAATATACATCTCTTAAATAAAAATCAGTTAGAAATTAGATACGATTCCAGACTCGATGATTGCAATAATACTAATTCTGAAAGCAGAAGAAATTTTGGATGTGTATTTGCGGATAGAACACGAATTATTCAGGTTATCGTGAACATCTTAGAAAATGCAGTTGAATTTACAGACAGTGGGACAATCACTCTGCGGTTAAGTGAGAACAAGACAACCCGGGAGATTTTATTGACTATTAGTGATTCGGGGCGCGGGATAGATCCAGAAATTCTACCTAATCTATTCACCAAGTTCGTATCAAAATCACCCAAAGGAACCGGATTGGGATTGTACATTTCAAAAAAAATAATCGAGACACATGAGGGAAAGATATGGGCTGAAAATTGTTACAATGGAAATAACAAGATTGAAGGTTCAAAGTTTACACTGACCTTACCATCAAAAGGAAATTAAGAACTTTATAATTACATCATTATCAAGAAATTATGGCTAACTAATTGACTGTGGGTCATAATTCATTTTAGTATTTTACTAATCATTTTCAAATAGACTAACATCCTATCATATACTTGATTGCTCTTCTAGGACTATTCTTTTGCATCTTGCAGTTATAATAAACGAGTAATTGATACAATAATACAGAAAGTAATACGATACCACACACCTTTTCATATCCTCTTACTGGCACTGGATCTATTCTAAAGATGGACTTGACGTGTCCTATCAACGGTTCTATGGATGTACTCCTCCTTGAATATATAACCTGTCCCAAAGCCGATTTATAGAAATCTACCAGTTGTAATCTTTCCACAGGTGTATTTTTATATCGACGAATTGGACACACAAACTGAAATCCCATATTCATGCTTAATTTATGCAGGTAATGATCATCGTATCCTGGGTCTGCTACCATGTAATGGACTTTCTTTACTGTTTCTAAAGATATACGAGATACTAGGGTAGGATAAACCTGATTATCAGATACATTGGCTGTTGTAACCTCCACTGTTAGAGGTACAACAACAGAAGTAGAACCAGTGCTTGAAACCATATGTAGTTTGTATCTAAATATCCATCCCCTGGTATGGCTAAAACCCCATCTTACATCCGTATCAATACCCTGTCTTGGAACTATACCTTTTTTCATTGATGAGTTGTGCCATACTTTACCGCGAGCATTGATAAGAGTACTGTCCACAGCAAGGATGTATGGTTTTATTATCTCTTCTAAAGCAAACAGATATCCCATCGTTGCTATTCTCCCCTTGATATCCGTAGAGATCGTCTTTAATCGTCTATCAAAGGTACGTCTGTTTGGTAGTGAT
>JBBRRF010000015.1:0-12989 GCA_038200885.1 Candidatus Nitrosocosmicus sp. | reverse complement strand
TTATCTCGTGCTTTGGATACTTTGATTCTATTTCTTTAAAAATAGCATTAAACTGTTGGATCGAAAGGCCTGTGAATGATTTGAATAGACGTGGTTTTCTGGATAGCCTGTCATAGGATAGCAAAAAGAAAGGACATATTTACATACGATGGACAGAAATAAAGCTGTTTTGTCTAATTACGCAAGAGATCTAAGGAACATCAATAAATATACCGACAATAGAGGCGAGAATACGATAATTATGGATTGGCAAACTATACGATACAAAAACAACTATTCAATTGGTGTAGTTGTTTAAGATATAGTAAACATATGAAAATTTTTCTTTTAAAAGGTAAAAATCAAAACCGAATGAAGATCACATCTGTAGTAGGATACACAAAGTTCCCCGACGGATAATATTTTCCTTTGGAAAAAAAATCATTCAACCAAGAAACAATTGAAGGTTATTTCATTGCATCCAACAAATCTTTCTTAAATGATTGTCTAGTCCTCTGTAAGTACAGATAAAATAAAGCCATCACAAAACTAGCAACTCCACCCACTATAAATAAGGCATTTAGAGTTACCAAGGCCAATAACGCTATAACAAAGGTACTCAATATAAAAATTAAAGAGATTTTCTTTAATTTATTCATAGTAAGAAAAAAAGGCAAACACCAATATAAATACAACTAAAACGAAATGATGATTAATATTAATATATATATATATATTAATTCCATAACAAAGCTGATTTACCATTATTTCCTGATACTGCCACCATAAATGAAAAAGAGGTATATAAATTCTAGATGATTTGAAATGAAAGTTACTTCACTTTGTATTCTAGTTGAATTTCTTGATGCTCTTCCCAGATCTTTTCTTTTCTGTTCTCATCAAATAGACCATGCTTGCCAATTTTATTACTTCCAATGATTTAGCTATAACTCCAAGCCAAATTTGCATTTTCAGGATAAGGGATTGGGAGACAAAGTTAGTGGAAAAGTAACAGCGCACAAATGCAAACAGATGAGAAAAAGAAACCCATCTATTAAGATTAGTTCATAATTAGTAATTTTCTTTTTAATATCTTTTTGGAGTAAAATTAACCCGTTGTTTAATACTCAATTTATCGTCGGAAAAGATTAAAAGATACAGTCAATTCCATAAAGATTTGAATACCAGGTGCAGAAGTAAAAGGAACACATTGTACTTTCCCTTATTCTCTCCCTCTCCAACGCCGTATGAATATGGCATCTGCAAAATTGTCCTTGCACCCATATCCAAAAAAGCACCCATCATTTTATGAAATCATCATTAGACAGTCTTGGATTTGTTCTTTCTTCTACTAACAAATATCCAGATTAATACGATTCCCAACACAATTATAGCCCCAAAAATTGCACCATATATGATAAGAGCAGAAATCAGTCCAAAAGTCTCGGTTATAGAAACATTAAATACAGCTCTTTCACAATTACAGTTTATACTACCATTCAGAATAGTTCGTGGTGGAGGAACGGTATCAAGTATTTCGCTACGGGCCACGTCTTTGTCTAGTATACTCAATACAATTTGATAATTACCATTTTTTGTGAATACAAATGGGATATTGAAATCTCCAGTTTCGAGTGTAGTCCAAGGGAACACTAATACACGTTCTCCATTTATAGAATATATTTCAACCATGATTGTAACATCGTGGACGTCCTTACCGTGTTTGTCTTGGATACTAAACATAATTTTTGATGGTTCATTTGGTTTCACATACTCAGGTTCCAACTGTTGTAATACATAATATTTGTCACCTATTCCCATTCCAGAACCATTATACGAAGCAAAACGATCAATATGAGCATTTGTAGCAAAAAAAGAGGGAGTTGGAATCGAGGAATATACAGAAAACGCCAGAAAAACCATTATAAAAAATGGTCTAAGATTTTTGACCGAAATCGTTTTTTTTTCTTTTTTCAGGTTTTTTACAGAAAACATCGGCATTATAGCTTACAATTTATCTATTGCTAAGTTGGGGAACTTACCTCAGGAGTATTACTATTATCACGTCTAGACGGCTTAGACGGATTCAGTGAGGATTTTAGTCTGAGATTTGTATAGAATATGTTTATCACAACATATATCATGCTACTATACAAGATCAAGCCCAAACCCAAGTGGGCAGTTACTAAATCTGCATGCAATTTTTCATTGATAACAATTGCCCCCAATGTTATTTGGCCCACAACGGCAGCTGCTGCTATGATTGAAAACATCTTGGTCGATTTGAGAGAATGTTTTCCCCTAAGTACAAATATCATAGTTAAAAACACCAAGAGTCCGGTAGAAGCAGCAGTTGTTCTATGAATATACTCTATCAAAAACTCATAGGAAGGGATCAATCCCTGTGGACATAATGGCCACTGCGGACAAGATAAGCCTACACCTGAAGAACTAACATATCCTCCTAGAGTCATTAATCCAAACAATACGCATAAGGTACCAATTGAAAAAATCTGAAGAAACGTATCGTAATTCATGGCTTGTTTTTTTTTACTCTAACTTATATTTTGATGTTACAAAAAAATTTATTGTACTGTAATTGTCCCCTTCATAAAAGGATGTACAGTACAATGATAAGCATAGTCCCCTGGTTCCAAACTATCTGTATCTATTTGTGCTGTGTCACCGGCCATGATAATGCTTGTATCAAATAGTTTTGCAGAGTTAGGATCCTCCGGTCCTGAGCCACTTGTTGCAGTGTGCGGTGCAGTATCGTCGTTTGTCACGGTGATTACATCTCCTTTTTTAACTGTTATTGTGTCTGGAGCATAAGACGGATTTCCTGGAGTTGCAGCACCGGCAGGAATTGAGATTGAAGGACCTGATGAAGCAGGTGCAGCAGCATCTGATGTAGTGGTAGCACCGGTACTTGTTGTTTCAGATGCAGCCCCTGGCGCGTTAACTGGAGCAGGTGGTGGAGCAGGTGGTGGAGCAGAGACAGGTGGCGGAATGCTAGCAGTGAAGTCCCAATAAAATATAGTGATAGACCCCAAAAAGATGAGAGGGATGATAATAATTATCAATCCCTTCATGAAACGCTGAGGTGACGTTTTAGTGATGTGGGTTTCGTCGTGCGTAGTCATAGTAGTATTCAACTCCGGTTCCTAACTCGAATGGATCCTTTGGATTAGCTGGTTTGCCAAACATTGCGGACTTTATCATGTTATACAAGAATAGTGCATAAGATGCGCCTATTGCCCAACCTCCAAAACTAGCTATTTGGTTCATAATAATTAGCTCTGGTATTGGCAGGTAGTCCACAACTCTTCTAGGCAATCCATATAGTCCCAGAATATGTTGGACCCCAAATATTACAGCAATTCCGACAAAAGTCAGTACGAAATGTATTTTCGCCAATTTAGTATCATACATTCTACCTGTTATCAACGGGAATAGGTAGTAGATGAAACCAGTGAACGCCAACGATATGGTTCCCATTACGAACAAGTGGAAATGCCCGACCACCCAATAGCTGTCGTGAGTCAGAAAGTCCAGTGGCATTGCGGTATTTACCACACCTCCAGCTCCCGCAGAGAAGAATAGCAATATGGCTCCTACCGAAAACAGCATAGGCGCAGCAAATTTAATTCTGCCACCCCACATGGTAGCTAAGAAGTTAAAGACGTGCATGGCTGATGATGGTACAGCAGCCAAAGTCCCCACCATGAAGACAGTCTTTTCGGTAAAACTCATACCGACTGCGAACATGTGGTGTGCCCATGAACCAAAGCCAATGATCGATATAACTATTAACGCCACAACACCGGAATAGTAGCTAAATAGAGGCTTCCTTGAAAAGGTAGGAATCACCTCATACATCATACCAATGGCAGGAAGCACAAATATGTAGACTTCCGGATGGAATGTGAACCAGAACAAATGTTGATACGCTATAGGATCTCCACCCATTTCAGGATTAAAGAATCCAGTTACTCCCAACCTGTCTGTATAGAGCATTATCAATGACGCTGCAAATGTAGGAATTGCTACAATAATCATTAGCGATGTCGCCAATATTGCCCAGCTAAACAACGACATTTTCATCAAAGGTAGGTCGGGATGTTTCATCTTTAATATAGTAACAGTGAAATTAATAGCTCCTAGTATAGATGACAATCCCAGCAACTTTAATCCAACTATCCACATATCCGCGGCTGGACCTGGAGCTTTTAATATAGAATATGGCGGATAAGCATTCCAAGTCGTATCAGAGAATCCTCCCCAAACCAAGAACATACACGGGGGAATCATCCAAAATGCGACAGCATTAAGTTTTGGCCATGCCATATCTTTGTACCTAACCATAATAGGAATTAGATAATTACCAACCCCAGAAGCAAATGGGATCAGCCACAAAAACAATAAAGTTGTTCCATGGACCGTGAAGAATCTTGAAAAATCTGCTTGGCCAGAGAATATTTGTATCCCAGGCAAAAGTAATTCGGCCCTGATCGCCATAGCTAGACCGCCTCCAGCAAATAGTGCCACCATTGAGGCTATAATATACAATAACCCGATATCAGTATGATGGGTAGAAAATATGATCTCCCATATGGGTCGAGGTTTTTTTAATTCTAGAACCATTTTCTTGACAATAACACCCCTATATCCAATAAAATTGGAATGAGTCTATAAAAGCATTTGGATTCCGCTTTGTTACAAAATATTTTAAAATATATAAAAAAGTCTCAATAACCAGAAATATCTAAAATAATTATCGTTTTTATTGTAATATCTATATCTATTTGTTCCGAAAAAAAATAAGAAATAAGAAAATTAGAGTTATTGTACCGTGAGTGTTCCAGTCATGAACGGATGTACAGTACAATGATAAGCATAGTCCGCTGGTTCCAAACTAGCCGTATCTATTTGTGCTGTCGCTGCAGGCATAATAATGCTGGTATCAAACAATTTTCCAGCATCAGCATCACCAGGACTAGCTCCATTGGTTACAGTGTGTGGGGCAGTATCATCGTTTGTCACGGTGATTACATCTCCCTTTGTAACTGTTATTGTGTCTGGAGCATAAGACGGATTTCCTGGAGTTGCAGCACCTGCAGGAATAGACAAAGCCTGACCAGAGGTTGCAGCTGTTGAGGAAGTATTTCCAGAGGCAGTGCCGCTGCCACTTGTTGCATTATTGGCAGCACTAGAATCATTGGCAGTCGTCTGGGTCAAATTTCCTGGTTCAACTACTCTCATTGTTCCGCTTCCAGTAGACCCTACTTCGCCCCCACCTGGTGCAATTACTGTAGCAGTTCCACTGCCTCGAGATATTGTCGGGTCAGATCCACTTGTAATAGCAGTAGCATTATCGGTATTGGGTTCAACAAATAATCTTGCCCTCATATCCTGATGAAGCATACCGCAATATTCCCTACACTCAATTAGGTATTCGCCTGTTTCGTCGAATAAATTCCACATTGTATTAACTCTCCCAGGAACAGCATCCATGAGCATAGCAAAATCAGGGATGCTAAAACTATGAACGACATCATTTGAAACTATCTCGAACCTGTAAGGTATCCCCTCCATTACGTGGAGCTCATTTATCTCTTGAGTGCCATCAGCATGCTCAAATGACCAAAACCATTGCTGACCCACTACTCGTACGGTTTCTGAGTCAGGTGGAGCATACTCCAAGGTATGTTCGATATTCCATGCTTCCGCCCCCACCCAAATAAGGATCGCAGTGACGGCGCCTATATACACCCATTCCGGAGTACTGTGTCCCACTAAATTTTACCTCCAGCTTTATCAATACTTTTGAAACGGGGATTAGACTCCCTAAACTTCCAACAAATATAAACATTCAAACCCTGAACTATGGCGCCAACAACAAAAGCTGCAACCATCATTCTATAAAATAGACCCCAGATTTCAACTCTACGGATTACAGTTTCACCACCTTCGGCAGCATAAACTATTTGGAGTACACTTTGAATACCTATTACAGCCATAGAACTAAATATGAAAATCAACAATATTTTGTTAACAGAGGAAAAAGCCATACCTTAATCTCCACTCTCTTTGGATTGGTGAATCTTTCTGTCATTTAAGGTTTTTGCTACATCAATTTAATAAATGTCAAACACATGATCAAAAAAAAACAAATGAAAACGAAATGAAAAAAATCAATTAACCTTAGATGAAAGTATCAAAATTCAGTGAGAAACCGTTCCATATTTAAGATATTAAGACCACATAATGTTAGATTATCTTGATAATTCTTTAATACATTAATAGAGGCATTAGGGACTTGAACGCTATATACTGATGAGGGCTTTATATTCATAGCCAGCGAAATCGCAGCTTTGATAGGATCCAAATGAGAAATTAAGAGTATGTTTTCATCTACATGTTTTTCGACGAATTCTTGTAATAAATTTCGAATCCTTTCCCTTACAGAACCAAAGGATTCCACTTCAAATTCGAGTAAAGAATTTTCGTCATCGTTATCTGAATAAAATTTAGCAAACAAATCACCGTGAGCAGATAAAACATCATCATAATAAAGCCCAACTAATTTTCCCAATTCGATTTCAAATAATCTTTCATCTAATTCGTAATTCAGTCCTAGTGTATCTGATGCAATTTCTGCAGTTTCTACAGTCCTGATTACGGGACTAGAGTAAATTTTGTGAATCGGAATTGTCTTTAATAATTCGCTGCTTTGTTTTACCTGTTTTCGACCTAATTCGGTCAAATGAGATTCAAGGTTTCTTCCAACTAACAGTCTTTTGACATTGTTATAGGCTTGACCATGCCTCATGAAAATAATAAGTGACATAATTTACTTAAAATATATTAAAAATTATTTCAATATTAAACTATTCATAAATATTTCAGTAATTGTAATTGTGCGGTGTAAATAATCATTTCTTTAGAAGATTCTTTTGATGTATTCTTTAAAGGCACGAATGGCAAGGGACGAGATATAGGATTTATTGTCAATGAAAGTCATGTAAACAAATCTGTCAAATTCTTATTCAAATTGATTGAATGATTGAATGATTGAATGTATATTATTCTAATAGTAAGACGATTACATAGAGGATTGGAGCATAGACAAATAATACTAAAATCAGCTGCAAGGTGCTCTTGACTGTGATTTTTCATAGACTAAATTTCTTCCACATTCTGAGCAAAAGATATCTAGATATATTAAATGATTTAATCCGAGTTTGAACCCATCGATATTTTCTCCAAACGTGCTTTAATATATTAGAACTTGATATCTAACACATTAATATGAAAGTTGGAATCATAGGAGGAACTGGTGGCATGGGCGAAGGGTTTGCCTTAAGATGGTGTGCTAACCATGAAATCATACTAGGCTCACGAGATAAACAAAAAGCTCAAACTGTTTCAGAAAATCATATGAAAAATATAAAAAATAGCAAGCATGTTGATAAAGTCAAAGGAACTATCAGAGGTAGCGACAACCTCTCCGTAGCAAGAGAGAGCGACATATTAATACTTTCCATCCCTTATGAAAATATCCAAAGCACATGTATGGAAATAGCAAACATTATTGATGACAATTGTATCGTAGTTTCACCGATAGTTCCTATGAGTAGGAATCAGGATGGATTTTATTACATTCCTTTTCAAGAAGGGAAAAAATCAGCTGGGATGATGGTTGCCGAAAATTTACCAAAATGTAATAAAATAGTTTCAGCTTTTCATACAATCTCTGAAATAAAACTTAAAGATATAGAAGCCACACTTGATGCCGACACTTTTATTTGCACTGATAACAAAGAATCCCTAGCAAAGATCTCGGATCTAGTGTCAGAAATAAATGGTCTTAGATCGATTTATTTAGGCCCACTCGCATTATCTTATCAAGCTGAAGTCATGACTCCAATGATACTTAATGCTTCGAAGCAGAATAAGATAAAACATCCAGGGATAAAGCTGGTATAAACATTATTTTTTCATATAATAGATCATAAAATGGACTTTGATAAGATAGATAAGAGAATAAGAGATAGACGTAAAGAATGGATGTTCCCGCTTGGAATACTGTTCATAATAATGGCAACTATCATATTAATAAGAAATCTTATTCTCATATCAACAGAATTAGGGCCAGAATTTTTTGTCGATAATTTTTTCAACTCTGAAATAACTAATGAAAAATTTGCGGTAGCAATGTACGCTATAGGTCTAGTCCTTGTTTACTTTGGGAGAAGAAAGAGGCAGGACAAATTTCTATGAATTAAAATACAAAGTCATCAACAGCATAAACGACAACTACATCATACCGACTTTTTTGTGATAAACGTTTGTATTTTATCCATAGATTTTTCTAATATTTCCTCTTGTGGTAGATATACAATTCTAAAATGGCCCGTTCCTGAGCTTCCAAATCCCGACCCGTGGACTGTTAAAACGCCAGTGGAATTTAACAAATCAATTACAAATTCTAAATCATTTTTCCATCTATTGCTCAATTCAATTTTCGGGAACATATAGAAGGCACCTTTTGGTTTGGTGCATTCCAAATCATCGATCTCATTAAGTCTTTTGTAAACCAAATCTCTTCTTTTCTTTAATTTCTGTACCATAATAGGTAAATGTTCCTGTGACCCGTGTAAAGCAGCATTTGCAGCAATTTGAACTGGAAAGTTAGATGCGATTCTAACACGTGCAAGTTTAAAAATATTTTGCCTTAATGGATCGAGTTGTCTGGAATTGTTATTCATGCACACATATCCACACCGTAATCCAGTCATCAAATAAGTTTTGGAAAATCCATTGAGTAGTATAACTGGGGCATCTCCTGAAACACTCCCAATCCCCCTAAATTCTTCATCAAAAACAATTTCATCGTAAATTTCATCACAAATGATATACAAGTTATTTTCGGCAGCGATATTTATCAAAGATTTAAGACTTTTACGGCTGAAAACTTCACCAGTAGGATTATTAGGATTTATGATACAGATAGCTTTTGATCTTGATGAAATTTTATTTTTTATATCATCCAGATTAGGTGTACCGTCTTCATGTATCCCAAACTCAGTTATACTGCCACCATAAAATTTTGCATAAGAAGAATATGGAGGATAATAAGGTCCAGGCAATAAAACCTGGTCGCCATCTTCAATAATGGAACCCATAACCATATCCAATCCCTCGGATACACCATTTGTAACCAAAACATCCTCAGGGGTCAAGTCCAGACCTTTTTTCCCTTTTTCCTTCCCTACTATAGATCGTCTAAGTTCATTCCAGCCCTCAGAATCAGTATAATAGTCATTATCACTAGCAAGTGCATCCACTAGGGCATTCTTAATATGCAAAGGAGTCTTAAAATCAAAAGCCACAGGGTCACCTATGTTTAAATACATAATTTCTTTTCCAGTTTTTTGATATTCTTTTGCATGTAACATAACATCTCGAATTGCATATTCAACTCGACTAATCCTATCTGATATTTTCATTAAAGATCTAGTTCCAATTATATCTTTGACTGAATTAATATTTGTATTTTATTAAAATTAATTATAAGTTTCATGATTCAGTTTACAAGTCAGTATAGTTAAATGAAGGTTCAGAGAAGGCCAGATATACCCAGGCATTCAAATAGGCAATTAACATGAATAATGCCTTGTTTTTTTCACTAGGCAAAGAAAAACCAGCAAAAGGATTATAGGAATATTAATATCCTGAAGCACCTTTTGAAGCATCAATTAAAATTCTCTTGCATGTGAATTTGAACGGAATGGACAAGATTTACATCAAAGAATAGAATGTGTGACTCCTAAGGATTCAGAAACTTCTTCTTTTCAAATTGAATATAAACCTCAATCAGAAAAGAATATATTTTTTCTATTACAGTAGGATCGAAATTCAATTCTCGGGAATAGATTGTAACTTTGTCAATTATTTCATCTACCCTTTTTTTGTCCTCTATATTGGAATAATCATCCTTGAATTTCGCGGCTTGCTGTACATATTTACCTCGTCTAACTAATAATGAAACAATTTCCATGTCTATTGAATCAATATTTTTCCTAATTTCACCTAAAGAAGAACAATCAACCACATCCAATTTGATTATTTATATGCAGAACTTAATTTAAAGAATTAAAATTGATATCCAGATCCAATGTAATAGATATGAATATAAACATTGTTATCATTAGTATAATATGATTAATGTAAATACGGTTAAACGTATGATCATGAAATGTATTTATGAGGAAAATACAAATGATAAAATTAAATTATTTATCAAAATAAACAAAATTCTACCACGGGATTTAAAGATAGAATCACCTACAATGATAACTAAAGATTTCATAGATAAGAGATTGTATAACTTAGCAGCCAATCTGGAATAGGAAATAACAATCAAGATATTAAAACCCAAGTAATTTCGTTTAAGATGATACCGATTTCATAGCATATAAAAAAAATGATTGCAGCATCAATTCAATCTTTTTTCCCTAGGAAATAGGAAACTTTATGCAGAAAGCGTAAATATAAATAATTTTCAATGTTATGCTTTTTTCCCTAGCAAAGTTTTAGAATTTAATGTAGAGTCAGATGTTAAAAAATTGGTCAAAAATGATAAGAAGAAGGGGATGAGCTAAAACACTATTGTTAATCTGTGATCAAAGGATCCGCATTGTATCTTTTTGGATTAATTCATTATAGCGTGTATGAGGTGTAAGGTATTTTTTTATTTGACATGGTTCTCGGAGTAGATAACTACCTAGTTTTAGATTTACTTGATTTGAAAAAAACAGGAAGATGAAATCAACTGTTTGCTAATAGTGTAGCAATATTTGGTAATAGTGTAGCAATACATTGAATAATTAAAATAATTACATCAGCCAAATTTGGACTTGGTGTGATTATTTAAATAACGTAAACGACAACTTCTGTAGTGGAAATACCGATTGAACAAATTTTACAAGATTTTGCAGTTATAATGATAATTGCCTCTGTAATGACTTTGATTTTTTACAGACTAAAACAACCTGTAGTTATTGGTTTTATTGTTGCAGGTATTATCATCGGTCCTTATACTCCACCTTTTAGCCTTATCCATAATTCAGATGTCCTTAATTTATTTGCTGAAATGGGTGTAATCTTGTTACTCTTTACAGTGGGCATGGAATTCCCCATACGAAAACTAAGAAGAATAGGCAGGAAAGCCATCATCATTGCTACTAGCGAAGCCTTCGGAACATTAGCTATAGGATTCTTTACTGCACAGGCGCTGGGACTTGGATTCTATGATAGTTTATTCATAGCATTAGCGATATCAGTAACAAGTACAGTCATCGTGATGAGAGTTTTAGGAGAGCTTAACATGATGAAAGATGAAGCCGCCACTTTGATACTAGGCACCGCTATCATAGAGGATATTCTTATTATCTCTTTGTTAGCTATATTCCAATCTGCTGGAGTGAGCGGAGCCATTTCTGTCAATGAAGTCATGACATCAATAGCAATTACTATTGGATTTATTGCAGGAGTACTCGTATTAGGATCAAAGATAGTTCCAAAATTAATAGATGTTGTTGCAAGAACCAATCAACATGATGTATTGATCGTCGCAGCCGTCGGCGTTGCTTTTGGATTTGCGTTCATATCTTTTCAGTTAGGAATATCAGTAGCAGCTGGAGCATTCTTTGCAGGCGTACTGATTGCAGAATCAAGGTCACATGCTGTGACTAGTGTTTTGGCTACACCCGTTAAAGATATTTTTGCTGCATTATTTTTTGTCTCCGTTGGAGCACTGATGGACTTTAAACTTATTCCAATGTTTATAATCCCAGCACTAATCCTAATAGGGGTTTCAATAGGTGCAAAATTCTTAACAGTCTACCTTTCCTCTAGAATACAAGGTGTGAGTAAGCTATCTTCAACCCGTACCGCTGTAGGATTATCTTCATCAGGAGGAGAAATCGCATTAGTAGTAGCAAAAGGTGGAATAGATGTTGGCGCTGCAAGTTCCTTCATATTACCAATGATAGGAACTATGACGATCATCACCACGTTCATTTCACCCTATGTTATTAAATATGGTTGGAAATTTACTGAGAGATATAGAAAAGATCGGGACAAGGGTAATGAATTGTCACCATCGGACACAGGAAGTAAAACAGATGCCCCTTAAATATACAATTTAATCAGTAAATAATTTGATCGTTTCTATCATAGTGCTGTTTAAGGCATATTGCGAATCCTACATGACCACAGTCATCAGTATCGCAAGTAATACACCAAGGCATGCTTTCTCTGTAACAAACTATAACCGAACTAGAAATATTCTTATCAAACAAAATCACATATTTGTTTTCGTAAAAATCTTTTACTATTATTAGACATTCTTTTGATCCTGTTTCTACTTCCATTAGCCATTTCATAAACTCCATGGTGCCAAAGTCAAGTGTAGACAGGGCATGATCATTATCAATTAGTTGGGACTTTCCAGACAATCTTGTTTTATCTTTCCTTTCCAACCAATCTTTATCAGAAAAGGTATTAAAGGTATCTATATTTTTCTATATAAAATGTAATTACTCTTATTTAAATAAAACTGCCTATATTGCTAATATCCAATACTTAAATTATTTCCAAGCCGTCGAATAGCAGATAGTCATAAGCTCTATCCTGTAGGCTCACCAAGATGTACGGCTGTAGAGGAGGGAGGAAACTAATTCAACAATAAGCATAGAAATTGATTGACGCCTTGAGTATACTAGATCTCTTGCGTAATTAACACAGGTTAACCATGTCTTCTAGTCATCTTGTCTATCGCCGTAACTAAGAGGCATTCATTATCCTGTAGTTTACCAGTCCTGATACTATGTCTGAAACCCCATCGTACTTTCTCAACCTGTTTCTAAAGACATCGTTCATTATCCTGTACTTTTTTATCCTGCATATAGCATGTTCTATTACTATCCTTTTTGCAGAATGAT
>JBBRRF010000014.1:0-13126 GCA_038200885.1 Candidatus Nitrosocosmicus sp. | reverse complement strand
TTTCTTACTCCATCTTCTTTCTTCTGAACACAGGTCACAGTTTACCAAGAAAGAAAAGTAGCTATAATCATATCGAATTTTAGGATAGGCTCTTAGTTCTTCGATCATCTTTTTTTCAAATGATATTCTGGATCTATGCTATTTCCAAGCGTGATCTTTGATTCTTTGTATCTTATCCCATGCTTTAGGAGCATGTTTCTAATCTGAGTATGGCTTGTGGAGTTAACAAGGTTTAGTTCCTTGGAAAGGTATCCTACCAACACTCTTAAAGACCACGTTGAGAAGGGTAAACCACAACCTTCTTTTGGATTTTTGACGACTACCTCTATTATCTTTTTCTCAATATCTGATGTTATTTTGACTGGTTTGTGTCTGCGTATTTTTGATACTAGTCCTTCGATACCATTCTCATTGAATCGATGTATCCATTTTCTTATGTTGTTGACGTCGTGATGATTGGTGGTGGCCATCCTTATTTCTGGAACGGCATATCCTTCATCTTAAAGCAGAATGATCTTTCCGCGGTATCCAGATTCATTATCCTCATCTTGTATCATGTCATACAATGTGTTTCCTTCATCATCAGAGATCAACCTGAGGTGGGTATCCCTCATAATGAAGATGATTAAAAATGTTAGCTAAATGTGTTGTGGTATGTGTCTAAACGAATACTGTTAGTTTACACTAAGGTATAAGCCGTCTTTTACACAACTATTAACTTAGGCGTAATATCCCAGAGACATAATCTTCAACGATGGAAGGAGTACAGTGTAATCTATGGACACAGCTGGATAAATGGTTGAAACCGTGTTTTCATCTATGAAGAGAATAAGGAGAATATGTATATTCTCTCAAGATGAAAAACATTAAACAGGAACTGATGTTCAAAGCGTCATTTGTCTAATAGGTTCATGTCTATTTGGACAGAAGGGGAATACAAAGTGGATCAAATGAATCATGTAACAGAGCATTTTCTAGAAGTAAAATAGTCCTCAAATCCCTCGGTTCTGTCCTTGATGTATTGCATAGTCCTTTCGATTATACTTTCCTCATAACAGGAATGAATGTGGTGATCGAGGTTTAAGCACCGGTATGCTTGAGGGTAACACGTGTCACCATCCGTGGAAACCGGATGATTACCATGCTCTTTGACCATACCTGAAATGAACCCCTCTGTAACAAGCATGTTTCTTTCAATGGATATTTTGCAAAAAAAGTGCAAAAATCTGCTTGTTTTTAGGGTCCATTGGTTGCAAATCACAGCCACATGTAATCGGATCCAACCTTGAATAATGTTTCATCAATAATATACTCCGATATCATTCTTTCTTTCTTGAGGATATTTTTTGAGGTTGATACTTTTATATCCAATCCCTTATTGCAGTATGGCTTCCCCCGACAAATATTGACAAAGCTTTAGAAGTCTGCCTCATAGAAAGACCGTCAAAATACAGATGTATCGCATAGATCATATCCCCCAGTCTATTCTATTTCTTGTTTAACAAATCATGTTTCATAGAAGCAAAGGAATGCTAAAGCTTCGTTAACTTTACATCCATAAAAATCTTTGACCATAACGTGGGATCCTATTGTGTCATTTAAGCTTGATTTTATATATCATTCTAAATTATTAAATGTTATCTTTTGTAGTATAGACTATCTTTATACAATTTCCTTCCTATTTTGTATTTTTCATTTCCTTATTTATTTATGGTCTTAAAGCGTCAAACATCCATTCACCTTCTTGACGAGGTACTTGTACAGCCGCTTAGGATATTGGTTCAGTCAGAGCCTCGCTCTCATACGGAGCATGTAAACTTTGAACCTATCTTTGTTATGGTTACCATGTCAGAAAAAGATTTTCATGTAGTCAGAGCCGATAAAAAGCCCTCAAAGCTTAAATGTTATTTACTTTTAAATAATAGGATGGGAAAAGTTGAAACAATTCTCCCCCCTGGCCCTTCTAAAAGGCCAGTCAAACTTTTAAGTCAATTCCTACGTGATCCTTTACAAACTTTTATGAATATCGCCAATGAATATGGTGGTATTTCATATTTTAAATTGGGTCGTCAGGATGTATACTTGTTAAATAATCCAGATTACATAGAGAAAGTTTTGATTTATGATCATAAAAACTTCAAGAAGGGCAAACGTTTGCAAGCCGCAAAAAGATCCCTTGGTGAGGGTCTGGTGACAAGTGAAGGTGAAGTACATGATAGTCAAAAAAAGATAATACATCCGTTCTTCCTGCCAAAAAAAATATCTTCTTTTGGTCCCATTATGAGTAAGTATGCTCTTGAAATGTGTCAGAGCTGGAAAAACGAAACCACTGTAGATATACATACAGAGATGACCAGAGTAACCTTATCAATAATTTGTAAATCTATGATGGACTATGACATGCAATCAGATGAAGCAAAAGATTTTGGAAAGGCTTTTGCAATTACAAAAGAGTACTCAAAAAGATTACAACATCCAATCGGCCATGTTTTAGACAGCGTGCCTATATTACCAAAAGTAATGCAAAGTAAAAAAGCATCAAAAACTTTGGACTCTATAGTGTATAAATTAATGTCAACTAGAAGAGAAGAGATTTCATCACAAGACGATCTAGCGACTACAAAAGCTATCAAACCTGAAACTAAAGACGATTTGCTCACTGGGCTGTTACAACTACAAATAAAACAACAAGACCAACAAAGAGAAAATAAATCGTCCCTAACAGATACAACGACTAAAAACAATCCCTCGGACATGCCTGATAAACAAATCCGAGATCATCTCTTGACTATGCTTATTGCAGGTCATGAGACTACAGCTAATGCCTTAACCTGGACATATTATCTTCTAGCACAGCATCCTGATATTGAGGAAAAGGTTTTTGAAGAAATTGATTCGGTTTTGAAAAACAGTTCTGTTACAAATGATGACGTGGACAATGTAAGTTTATACTCCAAATACAGATTGCCCACATCAAAAGATATTCCTAAACTTAAATACACAGAAAACGTTTTCAGAGAAGCAATGCGTTTGTTCCCTCCTGTGTGGAGTATCGGAAGAATCGTGGAAGATGACTACAAGATAGGAGATTTTATTATTCCGAAAGATTCGGCGATATTTATGAGTCAATATGTTATGCATAGAAATCCTCAGTACTATGAAAATCCAGAGAAATTCATGCCAGAAAGATGGACTGATGATTTTAAAAGACATCTACCACGTTTTAGCTATTTTCCATTTGGTGGCGGATTAAGAGGATGTATAGGGGAACCATTTGCATGGCAAGAAGGAATATTGCTCATAGCCACGATATCTAGTTATTGGAAAATGAGTCTAAAACCCGATCAAAAGATAAAGATGGATCCTGGAATAACACTTAATCCTAAAAAAGGGATAAAAATGATACTACATGCAAGAAAGTAAACTTAATAAAATTAATGGTAGATTATTTTACAGAGTAAAGGAATTACATGACATAAAAATTTCAATCAAGAATAAAAGCGAAAATATACGTTATTTTCTATTTATGCGATAGGACAAACAATAAAATCTCTTATTTAACTACAAGGATGGCTTAACATGGTATTTAAATATATAAGACAAAACAAGAAAGTAGAAAGTAGAAAGATTTATGTATACTCAAGCATACAAACCATTCTCACATCACTTGTAATATTAAGTTCATTTGTTGTGATAGATGTACCCTTATTTTTTATTTTTCCCTATCTGGCCGTGTTTGCATTATTTCTAATTATGACTTTAAAATACTCTGATAAATTAATACGCTTCAGGCAGGATGATAATGGTGATTTAATTGTTAATTTTGAAGCCGTCACTCAAATCAGTTATATTGTATCTACAATTTCTAGGATCCTTATATCTTTATTAGTATTAGCGTTACGAATTAAATTACTAGAAATATTTGGAATCGAACATACAATATATTTAATGTTTCTTGAACCAAAGATTACGTTGATAATATTTATTACAATAGTATTTGATTTATTACTTTTGTCTAGTAAAGGAGTCGTGGTGGGAATGCACAGACAAATGCTTGTAAAAAACAAAAAGAATTTAGCTGGTAGTGAAGATAAACAACAGAAACAATGAGTAATGCCACTTTTATTTTATAGATCCCAAAATAATTTCAATCTGGTACAACACAATATAAAAAAAGACAACAGGGGAAGAAAAGATAGATAATTGAGCATTGGTCATAATTTGTTTTATCATATCATTTAACAATCATCATATTGGATAAACATTGGCAACCTATCATGTGTTTTATCATCCTTATTGAAGAAGGATTATCTTTCTTTATGGTACAGTTGTGATAGACAAGTATCTGGTACAGCAATACGGATACCATTACAATACCACACACCTTATCATATCCTCTTACTGGTACTGGATCTATTCTGAATACGGACTTGATATGCTCTATCAGAGGTTCTATGGATATGCATCTCTTTGAATATATGACCTGTCCTAGCGCTGACTGATAAAAATCAACAAGTTTCAGTCTTACTTTGGATGTTTTCCTGTATCTTCGTACAGGACATACAAGCTGAAATCCCTTTTTGATGCTTGATTCATAGAGATCATGGTCATCAAAACCGGGGTCTGGTATACTACCATGAAATGTATTTTTTTATGATTTCAGAAGAAAGGCCTGACGTCTGTGTCGGTGTCAGTGTCGGTGTCAGATCCGGATAAACCTTATTTTCCGGGTACATTGGCCTTAGTAACATCTGCTGTCAAAGGTACAATGATAAAAGAAGGATCAGTTACATACCAAGTGAAGATTGTATCCGAATATCCAACCTTTAGTATGACTAAAACCCCATCGGGCATCTGTATCAATTCCTGAATATGGAATAACCTCCTCTATCATCATTGATGTGTGCCAAACATGACCCTTTGATTTTAAAAGTGTGCTATCTATTGCAACGATATAGGGTTTAGCCAGACCTTCAAAGACAAACAGATTTCCCATTGTTGTTATCTTTCTCCTTCTCTTGATATCGGTAGAGAAGGTCTTTAACTTTAACCATCTATCAAAGGTTCGTCTACTTGACAGGTAGAAAACAGATAATTCGCAGGCTTTCATCACCTTTCTATTATAGGGCAAATCCAAGGAAAGAACGTGATGTAGTGACCTGTTTGAGTCTAGTCTGAACCATATACGAACGATAAAGGAGTGAAGAATGATGGTTGTGTAATATACAAAAGGTCTACCCCTGTGACGGTGTTTGATACAATTTGATGACCAATCAACTATTCCAACAAGATACAGAATGCTAATTAGAACGGATGAAGAGCTATAATTCTCTGGTCTTTTAGATAGTGTCTGACTCAAACAGAATATGATACTCTATAAGACTAGCTTTATTCGTTTGGAATTATGACCCATACTCAAATAATTTAAGAGCAATACACATATCTTCTTACACTTTTATGAAATCTATAGACTTTGATGCAAATCATTATATGAAATTTTTTAAATACTTTGAGTAAACATTCCAAATCATGGATAACCTTGGTAGGAGTAAGGATGAGATAAAAAATGATGATGATCGGACAAAGGGCAAGGTTGCATTAATTACCGGCTCAAGTAAGGGAATAGGAAAATCAATAGCATTATCTTTTGCAAAATCTTTATCATCTGAATATTCAGCTATCATAATAAATTCAAGAAAATTAGAAGAAGCTGAACTAGTATCGCAAGAAATAAAAAAAGTATCCACTTGTGATTCAATAGCAATTGCTGGAGATATATCTCAAGAAAAGGACTGTATAAGACTGATTGAAGAAACAATAAACAAATATCAAAGAATTGACGTACTTGTCAATAATGCTGCCATACAAAAAGAAATACCTTTTACAGAGACAACCTTAAAAGACTGGTATGATATTATATCGGTAGATCTGACAGGTCCTTTTATCTGTAGTAGAGAAGCAGTCAAACACATGAAAGAACAAAATAACCCAAAAGGTGGTTGTATAATAAACATATCTTCGGTACATCAGATAATTCCAAAACCTCATTATATTCCATATGCAACATCCAAAGGGGGCATTGACATGATGACAAAAACTTTGGCCCTAGAACTTGCTGCAGATAACATAAGAGTAAATATTGTGGCCCCCGGTGCAATAGATACAGACATGAATATCGCCTTGCGCGAAAATATACAAGAGCGTGAAAAAACACTAAAAAGGATACCAGTAGGTAGAATTGGAAAAGATGAAGAAGTTGCAAATGTGGTCGAATTTCTAGCATCTTCAAAGGCAAGCTACATAACTGGAACTACAATCGTAGTAGATGGAGGGATGACTTTGTATCCATCTTTTGGCTTGGAAAGTGAAGAAGACTCAGCACATATTTTTCCAAAGCATAGTATTTAGAAGTAATAAAACAGAGGGTACAAACAATTTTTTTATATTATACTAGGATGAGATATGGTATTGACCATAGAATCAAAAAGAAAATTATTACTTGAATGTGAAGGGGTGTTAGATAATAACTGGAATGGGTCCTTCACCATACCAGCTGAAACTTTGTATCCACATCAATGGAGCTGGGATGCTGCTTTTATCGCGATAGGGAATTCCTACAACAATACGGAGAGAGCAATAAATGAAATAGAATTTTTGTTTAACGCGCAATGGAATAACGGAATGGTACCTCATATTGTATTTAGTGAAAAAGAAAAAACGTACTTTCCAGCAGCAGACTTTTATGACATAAATCGATCACCTAATGCTCCACAACATATTGGTACATCCGGGATGACTCAACCTCCAGTTCATGCCATGTCATGTTTTTTTATATATAAAAACTCAAAAGACAAGGTAAAAACAATAGATTTTCTTGAAAATATTTTTCCAAAGTTGATGAATTTTCACAGATATTTATTAACAGATAGAGATCCGGAAGAATCTGGTCTTGTTACCATTTTTCATCCTTGGGAATCAGGCGAAGACGATTCCCCGATTTGGGACGAGCCTCTGTCAAGAATAAATATAGTAAAATCCGATTTACCTGAATTCAAAAGATTAGATATCATAGCGGTCGAAGGGGCAGCTGACACAATTCCCAGTGATGAAGAATATGACAAGTTTATCTATTTGATAAACATCATGAAAAAATGCAACTATGATGAAAAAATAATGTATGAGAAAATGCCTTTTAAAATCAAGGATCTTTTATTTAGCAGTATTTTATATGTTGCCAACAAATATTTAATAAAAATTATAGAAGTACTTGAAGAACATGATCGAGACAATCATAAAGAAAGTAATTTCAACAAATTCAAAAACAGTAAAAAAGAAGTTTTACAATGGCTTACAAGAACTGAACGAAATTATTACCGATATTTCTTGCCTCCTCATAATTCAAAAGTCGGAGAAAACGAACTGAGTCTATTTTTGGATTACGATTTGATAGCAAAGGATTGGATAAAGACTAAAACAGTTTCATCACTTATCCCAATATTTACTGGTTTGTTATCCCCAGAAGAAGCTGATACAATGGTAAAGTGGTTAAAGCATTCTTATCATTGTGGGCCAGGAAAATACTGTCATGAACCAGTACTTCCAAGTACTGGTTCATGACAGAATATTTCAGCTCTCTTACATATTGGCGAGGGCCGGTCTGGATAAACATGAACTGGATGTTTTGGTTAGGGTTATTAAAATACGGGTATGAAAAAGAAGCCGAAGTAATCAGACAGGCAGTGTTTGAGTTGGTACAAAAACACGGGGTTAGAGAATACTACGATCCATATACTGGTGATGGTCTAGGAGGGAAAAAATTTTCATGGACCGCTGCTTTAGTAATTGACATGATACATTATTCTCAACAAATCAATAACAATGATTAGATGGAGATTAGATCTCCTGCGCAATTAGACCAAAACAGATTTATTTCCATGATTCGTATGTAAAGTTGTCCCTTCTTTTTGTTATCCTATAAACAGTTATCCAGAAAACCACGTCTATTCAAATTATTTACCGGTCTTTCAGTCAAACAGTTTGATGATATTTTTAAAATAATAGAATCCAAATATCCAAAACACGAGATAAAACGCTTATCTTCCCTAAAAAGAGAACGATCCATAGGTGCTGGCAGACGTTTCAAGATTGCTGTGAAGGATAGAGTCATCATGGTTTTGGTATACTACAGGCTCTACATCACCTACACCCTGATGGATTTTCTATTTGGTCTGGACCAGAGTAACGTGTGCAGAGACATAGACAAGATTGGAGGACTGATTAGAAAGTGTTTGCCAATTCCACAGAAATTACACAATGTAACCAAAAGGCTGAAGACCACCGAAGAGATTGAACAGTACTTTCCAGGCTTTCTGGCTTTTGTGGATTGTACAGGACAACCCATGCCAAGACCCAAGAACAGGTTAAGACGAAGGCTATACTACTCCGGTAAGAAGAAGAAACACACAGTAAAGAACCTGTACACAGTAAATCAGAAGGGTCTTTTAGTCTACAAATCCAAGCACAAGCAAATAGGAAAGAAACACGATTATAACAGCTACAAAAAGAATCATCCGGACATCCCAGAGGATGTAGAGAGGATGTTTGACCTTGGATTTCGTGGAGTAGAAAAGGACTATCCGGAACAAAAATCATCCTTACCTTTTAAAAAGAAAAAGGACTGTGTGCTAACTATGGATGAAACGCAGTACAACAAGAATCATTCCTAAAAAAGGATAGTGATAGAACATGTTAATATAAAATGAAAATGGGAGATAATAAATCAGACTGTAGAGCATTATTTTCATAACTTCTTATCTGTTAAAATAAACATGTTTAGATTTCAAATCAAAAAAGAGAAATTACATATATAGTTATTCATGGTGATAAGAATTATACAACAATGTCGGACTCTTCATCTGTTAATACGCCATTTACACAACTGATACAAGACTTTAAAGGAAAGGAACTTCCTTCTGAACAAATTGAATTTGATTACGACAATACATTAAATTATCCAAATAATTACTTTATTGCTCCAAAAAGTTGGAGTGAATCTTTTTATACTTCATCCAGAAAAAATATGCTTTTGCTTAGCAGAGCTATTGAAAATATCGTTCTAATAAAACCACCTTTTAACAAATTTACTTTGATCTCTTTATTTCAGAGAAATAATAATTTTGATGCCGTAAAGGAACAGTATATTACTATAGCTCCATTGACAAAGAAATTATATTTAATAGGTAACAAGGATCTGGCGGCTGGTGTTGGTTTGCCTAATTTAGCCGATACAATTGACAGTAAGGGATGCAATCTAGAAAAGAATTGGATAATAATAGGACTTGCTGAAGATGAAGGATGCGCGTTAATTGCTGAAGAATTTAAATCCGGAATATATCGTGGATTCTATACCAATAATAGAAATCTGGTTATAAGATGTCTAAATACTTTAAATGATTCATTAGGTGCGTCTAATGAAATAGACATTTAGTTTATTTATTGAAATTAGACTATTGACTCATTTGCTTAGACAAATCTGCAGATGCGGATCTATTTTTGTTGTGTTTATTAGGTTTAATAAATTTAAAAATATTCTTATTAAGCTTGAAAGCAAAAAAAGATATTGTTGTATATCGTATCAAAATGAGAAATATGCTCTTAATTGAAAGATCTAGTGTCGGTTTTAAAAATCATGGCAAAAAATCCAACTTCTAAAGCCAATGAAGGAACTTTATTTTCTTAGAGTCTAAACTGAAACAACATATTTCATTTGAAAATATATCAATTAACAGTTCAATCTGTATTAAATATTCACTAGCAAATATTTCGGATACATTGAAGAGGTCCAAAAGAAATTTGGAAATTATTCTGTTTTTAGATAGAGCATCTCAACACAGATCAAGAGTAGTAAAGAATTATCTACAAAGAAATACTGACGTGATAAGAATGGAATACTTTCCTTTAGGTTCACCCGAATTCAATGCTATTGAAGAATGTTGGAGACAGGGTAAATGCAACATATTGGCAAACTACTACTCTAGTTTCTCACAGGTCAAACAGGCAATCTCTAACTACTATAGGAAAAGAAGGTTTAACCTGGACATTAAAAAGTATCTGTTTAGATCTACGAACTAATGTATATCAGTATACCACTATTCTTAATTCTGTTGGATCCTGTTGACCTTCATGAACGTTAATTTCAATTAGGTAAATAGATGGTTTGAATCTTTAGGCGAGGATCCAACTAAAAGATGGATAGGATCATACAACGGAAGACCGGCGGTTTTTTTAAACATGATTGAATAAGTATTTTTTCTTGAATTCTGAGAAAATTATTCAATTTGCTCCATTACCTATCAGGGTAATGGCAGGTTTTTTTGGTAATGTTGGAATTCCACCAGAGCTAGCAGTTCCTATTGCTCTTTTAAAAGTAAATGGCGGAATCGTTTTGATGTTGGGAATATTAACAAGAATAGATTCTATTTTATTCATAGTAGAAATGATTAGAGTTACTCTTATCATCAAATTAGGAAATTGTCTAACTGGGGAAGGAGGATATTAAATGAATTTGTTATTAATATCTATTACAATAAGTTTGTTATTAATTGGATCTGGAATAATATCTATTGAAAGAGACATTTTAAAGAGAGAAATATTTCCAAAGACATCGTATAAAAAAGAAAATGTGTGATATAAAATAAAAATGATTAACCTATTTATTTTATTTTAGAAAAAGTAAAATTTAAAAAGTTTAGGATAATTAATTTAACGAATTTTTGTATTCATTGAATATTAAATGTATTTAACATATAAGATATATCTGACATTTGTTTTACTGGTTCAACAGAACCCAGGTTATAGGCTATTATGTACCCAGTAGTTCCATTAGATAAAGCAATTTGAGTTTGATTGTAGGCTGTGTTATCAATCCTTAGCTCATATTTTATACCCTTCAGGTCTCCTACAGTAACGGGCAAACCAGTTTCATCTATAATATTCATTGTTGGTTCTTTGATTACTGCCTGTTTGTTTAATTCATAATAGAGTTCACTCGGCATTGGAGTAGGGAGTTTTTCAACTAATACTAAAAATGATCCTCCATCCATAGAATTATCCACTAATCTAACAATAGGTGTAATAGACTCTGGAATTTGTTCGGCATTTAACATTTCTTCTGAATATCTCTGAGAAACAATTGTCCAATCAGAAGGATATTGAAATGATATGCCTACTACTGGATCTTTAAAAGTATTATTAGTTATTTCTTGTCCAGATAACTGGTTTGGAACAGAGGGAGAAGGGAAAGTGGAAGGAGAAGTTAGTAACGGATTAGAGTCGTCTAATCCTTGTTGGTTTTGTTGTAGTTGACTAGGTGGTGATGATGATGGCGGAATCATCGGGATCTCAGACTGCATGTCCATTTGAGGTGTTGTTGTTGTTGTTGTTGTTTCCAATTCCTTTGATTCGTTAGACAACACTTTTATCACCTTTTGGGAGTCTATTTTCAAAGAATCAATAATATATTCACCTACAGGTAAAAAGGTGTTGTATATATTACTTGAAGTAATGAATAGTAATTCATATAAATTTCCATTTGGTGATACTGATACCAAGTTTAAAACGTTTCTTCTTGGCTCACCCTGTAACTGCTGACTTGATAAAACAGAACAAGTAAACATGTTGTTTAATTTATATTTCTCACAATTTACCGGTTCTAACAACCTAAAGTCATCAAATTGTCGATAGTATGATACGTAAGAGTCTGCGACAACTCTAGCGTTTGTATATGTAGAATCACTAATACTTATTCGAATCCATGCAAAGTTATTAGCATCACCTGCATAACGAAAATTATAATCTATTGGTGCCAACTTTTCGGCTTCAGGAATTCTTTCTGGAAACCAGTTAGTGGGTATTTGAATAGAGAGTAAACCATTTTCTTCATCAAAGGTTTTCCAAGTAACTTGTCCAAATGAATGTTGATTCACAAAAGTGAATACAAGGATCATCGAGAAAAACATGTAAAGAATTGATTTAACAATCACGATTCTAAAAGTATAACTTTTTATTTAAACCTATCACCCAGGAATTCAATCATACGAACTTGTAACAGAAAGTCTTCCAGTTATAGTCGTAAATGTGTCTTCATTTAGAATGAGAAGTAGTAAAAATTGACATGATCCTATTGGTATTTTTGAAATGTAAAGAACCGGAAAAGAAATAATAATACAAGTATTTTTAAATAATTGATCACCAAATGTTTATGTCATATAAAGTGACTTCCAAACTCAAAGATATATTCAATATATCTAAAACTTATAATGAGAGGTTTTGAAATCATGATGATGAAAGTCACTCTCGCTATTTCATTGTTTATTATTTCGTTATTATTATTAGGATTATCAAGCACCCTAAGCTCATATTCTCAGTTAACAGAACACATAGACAATGAAGAAAATTTCTCTTTTTTGATTCCTTCTGACTGGAAAGTAGTTTCTAAACCAGATGATATCACAAAAGAAGACAAATCTACCTCTGATTCTCTCTTGAATGTCGAGTTTCCATATTATGAACAACAAAATAACACGATAGTGGCCCTGACACTCAGAGGTATTTCTGAAATGGATTTGGATAGACACAGCTATATAGCAATTTCAGTCCAGAATTTAGAAAAATATTTTGACTTTGATATTTCCTCAAATATCGACAAAACCGAGAGTGAGCTGTTGGAAATAATATCTCAAGAGATAGAAAACAATCTTTCCAAAGGATTTTCACTTAATGTTATAAATAAGAATTCAACATCAACTTTAGACGGTCAACCTGCTTTTCAAATTATATTTGAACCACTAGGTTGTTTTTGTTTAGAAGGTAACACCATTACAGTACATAACGGGAAATTATATGATATTCATTTTCATGCAGGAGTATTCATGACTGACAAAGCACTGCAAGATCTAAATAACTTAACAAGTTCTTTTCATTTCTTAAACTAAGAATTATCTAAAATCACCTATGAACAAATCAAAAGATCATTGATATCATTAGATTAGAGATTATTTTATTTCTTCTTTTAGAGCCTATCCTAAAATTCGATATGATTATAGCTACTTTTCTTTCTTGGTAAACT
>JBBRRF010000013.1:0-13210 GCA_038200885.1 Candidatus Nitrosocosmicus sp. | reverse complement strand
GGAAAAAATTCGACATATTGAATTTCAATTGGTTAGAGATTCGCACGGGAACACCAGACATTTGTTTGAGCGAGAATGTTCAATTCAGAGAAGGCATCAAAAATTAATTGAAATGTCTCCATCACCAATAATGACCTCTGAAAAAAGAAATGAAATTGGGGAGATAGCAAAGAGAGCAGCCGATGCAGTTGACTATCTAAATGCAGGAACAGCTGAATTTCTGTGCGATCCACAAGGTAATTTTTATTTTATAGAGATTAATTCTAGATTGCAGGTTGAACATCCTGTAACTGAGCTTGTTACGGGCCTGGATTTGGTAAAATTGCAAATATCAATTGCAAATGGCGAACCAATCCCCTTTAAGCAACAGGATCTCGCATTTAATGGTGCCGCATTAGAATGTCGTATTAATGCAGAAGATCCATTCTATGACTTTGCTCCTTCAGTGGGTAAAGTACCTTATTGCAATTTACCATACGGCCCAGGCATACGTGTGGATACTTACTTGTATCCTGGATGTACCGTCTCAGGCTTTTATGACTCTTTAACCGCAAAGCTAATATCTTGGGGATCATCATTTGATGAATCGCGTCGAAGAATGAGAAATGCTTTAGATGAGTTCATGATTGAGGGAATAAATACTACTATACCATTGTACAAGACCATAATGAATGATGAACACTTTATTAATGGTGATTTGTCAACAGATTACCTTGATAGGTATTCTATCATAGATAAAATGAGAAAAGAATTAAAGGCTAAGAATTCAGATAGACAAAAAAGACTTTTACCGGCGGTTGCGTCTGCGATCATTCAAACTGAAAATGTCAAACAACGCTCAAAGAGGGACCATTCTGTTCAGAATATCTGGAAATTTGGCGGGGTTGCTTGAAATAGGATGGAAATAAAGGTTGATGATATACAAGAAGAATTTGAAGGTAAAACTATAGGTTTTGATAAAGACGGTAATTTAGTTGTCCAAATTAATGGATCAGATCACCTCATAAAAGTAATAGATATGAAATCAGACAAATTTGAATTCTTGTTTGATAATGCCTTTCATGAAATTAAGATTCTTGAAGTCACAAGTACAGAATTAAAAATACTTTTAGATGGACAACCAATGTCCCTCAAGAAACATGCAAAATTAACTGAAATAATTGAAAAATCAAGAGCTCATTCAGGAGGTGTCACTTCTCAGAATACAATATCCAGTCAGATACCTGGAAGGGTAATATCAATATCTGTAAATAAAGGTGATGCTGTCAAACAGGGGAATAACATCGTGGTTTTGGAATCTATGAAAATGCAAGTTGCTATCAAATCACCTAGAGATGGGACCATAAGAGATCTCAAAGTTAAAGAAGGTCAGAGTATTTCAAGAAATGATATTGTAGCAATACTTGATTAAAGGAACAATTATTAGCGTATAGTTACTGCAATTAATCAATCATTTGAACAAATAAAAGAAAATCTGATGAATTAAATCCTTTAAAAGGATTTGATTTTTATGCGATTATGGTCTTGATTTCTTCATAATTGGGTTCGATGAGCGGATTGTCTGTTACCCATTTATATACTACCTTAAGGTCGTTATTGTCCACAATGAATATGGATCTTTTAGCTACTTTGAAATCTTTTAATTTACCTAAACTAGGCATTACAACATTGTATTTTTCGATCACTTCCCTATTATAGTCGCTTAAAACTGGAAAGTTTAGGTTATGGTGTTCAGCAAAAACTTTATTCGCAAAAGGACTATCAACCGATATTCCCAAGATATTTATATTTTCTTTTTTCAAGATATTGAGGGTATCTCTGAAATTGCACATTTCCACGGTACAAACTGGAGAACCAGCGGCGGGGAAGAACGCCAAGATCGTCAATCCTTCTTTAATGGCTGATAATCTATGAACTTCTTGATTCGTGTCTAAAAGCTCAAAATCTGGTGCATTATCGCCTACATTCATATTCTTGCTAGTAGTTTCACTATTCAAATTATTTTTCTGATTCGAAGACATATTATGATAATATGCGATTAGCATTAAAAAGAACCTTTCGATATTTCTCTGCAATTTTTTCAATGTATAATTACTATTTAGAATGCTTTATAGATGGTGTTATAGCGCACCTTTGCTTCACGCAAACCCACCCCCATTTATTTTTCTAAATTCTATAATTAGATTTTTTAAAGTATCAACAACAATTTTCAATTCTTCCTGAGTGTTTTGGTATCCTATGGAAAACCTTAGTGAACCACTTATTTGATCAAAAGTCAAACCTAGAGCTTTTAGAACATGAGATGCTTTTTGTTTCTTGTTTGAAGAACAAGCAGAACCCGTAGAAGCCTCAATACCATATTCATCTAGTTTTATCAACAAGTTTTCTCCATTTATTCCAGAAAAAGAAAAGTTAACATTGTTGGAAATTCGATTCTCCATTGATCCATTTAATGCGGATCCTGGTATTTCTTTGATTATTCTGTCAATCATGTATCTTTGAAGTCCCCTAATCTTGATTTGGGCGGATTCTAGTTTCTCTTTCCAAATTTCGCATGCCTTGCCAAAGCCAACAATGGCACTTACATTCTCTGTTCCTGATCTTAGATTCGTTTCTTGTCCGCCGCCAAATATTATCGGCTTAATATGTATTCCTTGTTTTATGAATAACGCTCCAATTCCTTTTGGTCCATTTATCTTGTGAGATGAAATCGCCATCATATCTATTTTCAAGTCATTAACATTTATTGGAATCTTGCCAAGGGCTTGGACTGCATCTGAATGAAAAATAGTATTATTATTTTTTGCTTTTGCGATTTCAACCATGGATCTGATGGGTTGAATAGTTCCTATCTCGTTATTTGCTAGCATTATACTAATCAAACTGGTTTGTGGTGATACCATTTCCCTAAAAATGTCTAAATCAATCAATCCGTCATTCTTTATGGGTACATAATCTATCTCAAATTCCATATCCTTCTCAATGAATTTAATAGTCTCTATTATGGAATCATGTTCTATTTTGGATATCAATATCCTTTTACAAGTCGGTTTCATGTTGTAGATCAGTCTAGCACATCCGATCAAGGCCAAGTTATTGGATTCAGTCCCACCAGAGGTAAAATAAATTTCGTTAGATTTAGAGCCGATTAATTTAGATATCCGTACTCGGGCCTTCGAAACGGCGATAGTAGACTTTCTGCCCAACCCGTGAAGTGATGAAGGGTTACCGTAGAAATTGGTTAAAAATGGTAACATTTCATTTATTACATTAACGTCAATCGGAGAGGAAGATGCATTATCCAAATAAATGGGTTCCTTGGTTTTAGTACAATTATTTTTTGACATATTTATCTATTGTTATTATCTCATTCTCATTCAGTTTTCCGCTATCTTTTTTTCCGTAACCTTCTAGATCTAAAGTAACATGTTTAAAGCCTAACTCTTTAATCTCAAATACTATTTTATCAATTTTGTCAAGGTCGTATAACTTCATGATTTCACTCTTCTCTACCTCGATTCTAGCTATTGTGTCATGATCTCTTACTCTTACCTGTCTCACATCAGATAATTTTTTTATTATTATCTCACATCTTTCAATGCGTTTTAATTTGACCGAATTAATTTCCGTTCCGTGAGGAACACGTGACGCCAAGCATGAATTCGAAGGTTTATCATGAACAGACAAATTATTGATTCTAGCAAAGTGGCGGACTTCCTTCTTGTCCAATCCAATTTCCAATAGGGGGCTCTTAATCCCCATAGAATGCAGTGCTACCATGCCTGGCCTATCATCGTCTAAGTCATCAAGATTAGTACCATCTACAATCAGCGTGATACTTTTCTCTTTAGCTAACTTTAGTAAATTAATGGCCAGCTCATTTCTGCAGTGAAAGCAACGAAGATTGTCGTTCTTGGTGAAATTTGGATTATCTAATTCGTTATATTCTAGTAAAAGATGAATTACATCGATCTCTTCGGCCACTTTTTTAGCTGTTTCTAATTCTTCGTTTGCCAAAGTTTGATAATTTGCTGTGATTGCCAGAACCTTGTCTTTTCCAAGTGCATGTCTTGCTGCGAGGGTCACTAACGCGCTATCTACTCCTCCGGATAGGGCGACTAGAACTTTACAATTTCTGGATTTAAACCAATTAATTAGTAGATGATATTTACTTTGGTTTGAATCTTCCTCGCTCTTAATTGAATTAATCTCCATCTAAAATCATCTATATGTCGTATAGATTCCTTTGAAATATTAAATTATTGACTGTTTCCATGGTCTTCTTCAAAGAAAGGTCAAGCTTGTTTGCAATTTCTCTAATATTATCAAACTCTGGTTTTACGTTAATTATTTTTCCTTGTTGATCCTTTGATATCTTTACACTTATGACATATTCATGATTTTCAATTATGATGGGGAGCAGTACACTAAACCGCTCCAGTTTATATCTTTCATTTATTGCTCTTCTAATCCCTAATGTTCCTGACTCATTAAATATCAATTTAATGATATTTTTTTCAACGTCCTCAGAACAAATAACCTTGAGAATATGTACCGGTCTGTTCTTCTTAGTTATTCCGCTAACCAGTGTAACATCCTTTACTCCTACATCCTGTTTTGATAACTTTTCTAACAGATCACCAATCATCTCACCGGTCATGTCATCAATATTTGTCTCAAGAACCGATACTGTATCTGATTGTATTGAGTCGTGAAAATTTGATATTCCAATAGAAATTCTTAATATGTTAGGAATGCCCTCAAATTTCTTAAATCCAGCACCATATCCTATCTTATGAGGTATAAATTCGGGATATGTACTAATAATTTTAGGATTCAATCCGGCTAATATTGCTGCTCCAGTAGGGGTAGTTATTTCAGAGTGTACTGGACCTCCAGTTATTGGTAGCTCTAAAATCCTAAAAATTTCCAACACTGCGTTTGTAGGATTTGGAACTGTTCCATGTGAGAATCGGGTTGTTCCTCCTCCAACAGCAACCTTAGTAGAATAAAAAGTTGTATCAAAAAATAGATCCAAGTCATCTAGAGCAGTTGCGCTTCCAATTATATCTGCAGCTGTGTCAATGCTGGACGACTCATGGAGGTGTAAGTCTCTAACTTCTTTACCGTGGATTCTTGACTCTACCCTAATTATAGTTTTTATCGTCTCCATTACAAATTTTTTTGCCATTTCAGAAAGATTTGTAACGTTGCAGCAATTGGCCAGAATTCTTAACATCTCAGAAGCATTTCGTTCTAGTGATTTCTCTTCAATCTCAAAAAGAAATTTTGTTGCCCTAATTCCATTTGATTCAGAATTTATGAATTCTATCTTTTCTATTCTGGTATCGGAAAATAGTTTCTCCATCGTTTTTATGTTATTTATGATTCTATTCTTATTGGCACCACAATCCACCAAAGCAGATAAGAACATATCTCCTGAAATTCCTGCAACCTGTGGATCAATTACAACTACTTTTCTCAAGTATATTTTTATTATATAACTCCTCTATAATGGGTTTTATAGTCCAGATCATAAATCAAGGATCGAATACCTCGATAGGACATTGATATGATATTAGATCTTTGGATATTGGAGAGAATTTAAAACTATAAATAAAAAAAATAATGTCACATTTGTATGACAATATCTATTGTTGGTTCTGGTAGAGTAGGCGCCTCGGTTGCCTTAAATTGCGGTATAAGAGAATTGGATCCTCAAATTAATCTAATCGATATAATCGAGGGATTGCCTCAGGGGGAGGCAATGGATATCAATCATCAATTGTCTGAACAAGGTATAGACAGTTTTGTCCAGGGCACCAATGACTTTAGTATTTTGAGGGATTCTGAGATAGTCATTTTAGTTGCAGGGATTGGGCGTAAACCTGGAATGACGAGAATGGATCTCCTTAAAACAAATGCTTCTATTGTTAAGGATGTTTCATCAAAAATAGCTCAGCATCGTCAAACATGTAAAATAATTATAGTAACTAATCCTTTGGATCCAATGACATATCTTACTTTAAAGACTACCAAATTTCCTAAAAATAATATAATGGGAATGGGAGGAATGCTGGACTTGTCAAGATTTTCTAGCTTTATCAATGAATATACTCGTTTGTCCAGAAATTCAATTTCAGCAATGGTGATTAGTGAACATGGGGAAAGAATGTTACCGCTAATTAGATTCTCTTCGATTTCTGGAATACCTTTAAGTCATTTCATAGATGAAAGGCAATCAAAAGAAATCTACGAAAAAACCAAACAAGTGGCTGCTGAAGTCATTAAATATAAAGGTGCTACAGTATATGCACCAGGCAATGCGGTGGCAACTATGGTTGAATCAATAGTAAAAGACAAAAGAACTGTTGTTCCATTATCTACATATCTTGATGGTGAATATGGCGTAAAAGATGTGTGTATTGGGGTTCCTGCAGTACTTGGGAAAAACGGAGTAGAAAAGATTATAGAATTACCCCTAAACGAATTTGAACAACAAGAGTTCACAAACGGAGTTAAAAATGTGAAAGAAGCAATCTCTCTTCTGCCGCTTTAACTTGTTTGTATGGTTTATGGACTTAAGAAATATTTTATTAGACTATTACAATAACAAGAAAAGCCTTGATGAGGTGATCAAATCTATCTCTCTTTTTTCTGTAGAATACATCGAGAACGATATAGCTCAAATCGATATTAACCGAGATTTTAGAAAATCTATTCCAGAGATTATTCTGGCATCACACAAAAAGACTAGCGAATTGGTGATCATCATTAATCGAATCATTGAGAAAAAAGGCTATGTCCTTGTGAGTAAAATTAAACCTTTGATATTAGGCAAATTGATAAATTATTATAACAAAAAGGGTCTAGTGGTAGACAGAAGCCATAATGGAACTTCTATACTAGTCTATGACGCAATAACTTCTCTTCCTGTAAATAGAGGAGGTAAAGTGGGAATCATTTGTGCTGGGACATCTGATGTGGGGATTGCTGAAGAGGCACGCTTGGCAACTTTAGCAATGGGTTGCACGACTTTTCTTGCTTATGATGTAGGTATAGCTGGGATTCACAGATTGCTCAACTCATTGAAGCAAATGATATCGAGCGATATCGATGCGATAGTAGTAGTTGCCGGAATGGAGGGGGCACTTCCAGCTGTGGTAACTTCTTTGGTATCTGTTCCAGTAATAGGTGTACCTTGTTCTGTGGGATATGGTTATGGCAATAATGGTAAAGGTGCGTTGGCATCCATGCTACAGACCTGTTCATTTGGCCTTTCTGTTGTAAATATAGACAACGGAATAGGGGGAGGCATTTTTGCAAGTCTAATCGCGAACAAGGGCCGATAAAGACTTCAAATGCGTTTATGATTATTATACAAAATATCTGTTAACCATACATTATTTTTGACTCAATCGTATAGTTTTTGATCTTGGTAGTACGTGTATTCTTCATGAAAAGCTTATTCATCTTTTCACGACGAGAAAATATGATTAATCAACTTATGTTCAACTAATTGCCCTGACATACAAGAATACAAAGGTTTAATGGACTTGACTCTTGCTTAGACCTTTAGCCTTTCAATACTTTTTCGGGGTCTTCCAATAATTATATGCGAAAAGGCAAATACTGCTTCATGTAATAATTATCTTTTTATGACTGACAGGCTAATGCACGATTAAAGGACATCTAATGTTATCACAGTATTTGGACCTTGTATAAAATCTATGATACAAAACAAATTCAAAATGACTCAAATATTCTGATTGATTTAACAGTTTTAAGGAATCTTTTTTCAAGTTTGATGATATGTTTGATCTCATCATTCATTGACATTATTTTTTAATAGATTTTTTTAAAACGTTTATAAGAGATTTAAGAGAGTTTTCTTGATTGTTAGAATAAAGGAGAAGAAGTAATGAATGTCTTACATTAAAACGCTTAAAAGAATAAGAAATAATAAAACAAATTATAGAAAAAGAAAGGCTGTGTTAATTAGCAAAAGAAATTTCATAACGGTAAGAATAAGTAATCAAAATATTCACTGTCAACTGATCAAACCGGCGATTAAAGGTGATATCGTCCTCTCGTTTTCCAATAGTAAGGAACTGACTAAATTTGAGTGGAAAGGTTCTACCAACAACTTATCTGCTTGTTATCTGGTCGGATTGATGCTTGGAAAAAAAATGCTTGCCAAACAAATTGATTCTGCAATTTTGTATACCGGTCAGACATCTTTCACAAGCAAGGTAGCAGCCTGTCTTAAAGGCATTGCTGCTGCTGGAGTCCATATTCCATTATCTGAAGAAACTTTGCCTGATGAAAATCGAATAAACGGTACCCATATATCTCAATATGCCACAATTCTGAAGGAGGATAAAAATAAATACGAAAAACAATTTTCCAGGTTATTTAGTAAGAATATTAACCCAGAAGAATATCCAAAACATTTTGAAGAAGTGAAGACGCGAATTTCTGCCGGAAATTTCAATTAGGGTGAAAACTTGACCACGATAATATTCACCGAAAGAATAATAAACAAAAAAATAACTGATTTTGATAAGGTACTGATGTGTTGAGAATGAAAGTTATGATGATTAATGAATTGATAATTCCTTATGGATCGGGTGTAATTAATGAGTAGGATGTCTAGACCTAGTGAACCTGAAGTAGAATGGAAACCCAGAACTACACTGGGTATTATGGTAGCCAGTGGTAAAATTAACTCTATGGAACAAATATTTGAAAATGGAATGAGGATTCAAGAATCTGAGATTGTGAAACACCTTTTACCTGATATCAAAACTCAGGTAGTAAGTGTTGAAATAGTACAAAAACAAACCGATGCTGGCGAACTCACTCGATTTAACGCTCTTGTGGCAATAGGCAATGAATCTGGGTGGTTTGGAATAGGAAAAGGTAAAGCCTCACAAATGAGGAATGCTATAGACAAGGCCACCAATGCTTCTTATCTAAACGTCATCCCAGTAAAATTGGGATGCGGAAGTTGGGAATGTCGATGTCACCAAGCTCATTCAGTGCCATTTAAGGTGCAGGGTAGAGGTGGCAGTGTAACGATTGAATTGATCCCTGGCCCTCGCGGATTGGGTATAGTAGCTGGTGAGAATATTAGAAACTTGTTGAAATTAGCAGGATTAAAGGATTGCTGGAGTAGGTCATTTGGATCTACTAATACTATGTCGTCTACTGCAAAAGCAATTTTTAGTGCATTAAGAAGTACGTTTATCACAGGATAGAAATTGAAATGGTGTATTTAGTAGTTAGAATGAAAGGGACTGTTAATATTCCCAATTGGGCAAATATAACACTTGAAAGTTTACATCTTAACAAGAAATTTCGAGCAACCCTGATTCCAGAAAATGACCAAACCTTAGGGATGCTCAGGAAAATAAAAGAAATTGTTGCTTGGACATCTGTTGAGGAAAACTTTATCAGAGAATTCATCGAACAAAAAGGCCGGGCATCTTCATCTAAATTGTTATCCAACGAAAGGCACGAGGAATCTGGAAAAACATCCAATCCTAACATTAACAAGGTTGTCTCTGATGTCTCCAAGAATGAAACATATCTTTCCAAATTGGATGGAATAAAACCATGGTTTGCGTTGAATCCTCCAAGAGGCGGATTTAAGAAAAAATCAAAGCTTTTGCACTCTCAAAACGGAATATTGGGAGAGAATAAAGATTTGTTAGAAATCGTAAAGAGGATGATGTAGTCTATGTACAATAATTGTTTGCCGTTTAGTAAAGCATTGCAAACTTTAATATTTATACCCAAAGTTGCTTATCCCCTAAGGGAAAATTGGTGATAATGGATGGCTACTCGATTAAGAAAAAGTAGAAAACAGCGTGGAAGTCGCTTCTGCGGATGGGGCCAAATTGGTCAACATAGAGCTTCGGGAAGTAGAGGAGGTGTCGGAGGCGCTGGAAAGCACAAGCACTTCTTCATCAGAACAATTAAGGAGGAACCAAATCATTTTGGACATGAACAATTTCATGCATTAAGACCAAGTGATTCTTTAAAATGGATAAATCTTAAAGACTTGAATGAATTGGTAAAATATTCAGAAACTAGTGAAGATGGTAAGGTTATACTTGATTTAGAAAAGTTAGGGTATGATAAGGTCTTGGGTAGCGGAGCCATAAACTCTGCCCTTACAGTTCGGGTGAAAAGAATCTCAGACTCTGCCAAGAACAAAATCACAGCAGCTGGAGGAGAGGTGCTAATTTTAGATGAGCTCAGTACAGAATGATGGTATATTTAGGACAATCGTAAAGACAATCTCCCCTGTTATCCCACAAGTTGAGAAACCTAAAAAGAAAATTACTCTAACTAATAAATTAATATGGACTGGCATTGCTATGCTTATATACTTTGTAATGGGGCAGGTTTCATTATATGGAATAATTGTTGATCCTGCTACCGATCCATTAGCTTTTGCCCGAGTAATCTTTGCTGCCCAACAGGGAACTTTGTTGGAGCTTGGGATTGGTCCTATTGTTACAGCTGGATTGTTAATGCAGTTATTGAAAGGTTCGGATATTTTAAAACTAAACTTTAAGGATCCTAATGATAGATCCCTTTTTACATCTGCTACAAAAATAGTGACAATAACTGTAATCGTTGCCGAAACACTGCTGTATGGTGTAAGTGTATATGGGGGTGCTACTCCATCGGGCTATCACCTGGCCGTATTAATAGCGCAGTTGATGGCGGCGTCCATAATGGTCATGTACCTTGATGAATTGGTTCAGAAGGGATGGGGGCTTGGCTCAGGAATCAGTATATTCATTATGGCCGGAGTCACGCAAGCGATACTATGGAGTCTCTTTAATCCCATACCGATACCGGGTGGCGTTGAACCTAGTGGCTTGATACCATTCATGATTACAAGCGGAATGGAGGGTAATATAGGAGACGCTGTACTCCGTTCATCACCGCCTGCACCTGTGCCAAATATGCCCAGCCTCTTTGCATTTGGTATTACCGCGGGGATATTGCTGCTATTGGTATACGTTCAGGGTATACACGTGGACATACCTATAGTATCGACCCGGTACCGGGGCTTTACTGCGACGTATCCAATCAAACTACTTTATACGTCCAACATCCCTGTGATTTTGGCGTCTGCGCTTTTGGCGAACGCTCTTTTCATAGGGCAAATGCTCTGGGTAAATTACAATCCCAACAACGATAACCCTGCCTTCAACTATATAGCGCAGTACGACGCGCAATCTCAGAAACCTACTGGAGGTGTATTTTATTACATGACTGCACCTAGATCCCTTGAGGCTACCGTAGCGGATCCCGTTAGAGCGGTTGTATACGTACTGTTCCTGACGACTATTGTTACCATCTTTGGCCGGCTTTGGGTGGAGCTAGGTGGACTCTCTGCGAAGGCGGCGGCGAAGAACCTATTGGATGCGGATGTCCAAGTACCAGGTTTTAGACGGTCGGAAAGTTCGGTGGAATCCCTGCTGAACAGATATATCCCATCTGTGACTATAATAGGAGGAGTAATAATCGGACTACTGGCTTCTGTTTCAGATTTATTCAGTGTTTTCGGAACTGGAATAGGTTTGTTACTGATGGTGGATATACTTGTGAACTACTATAACTTGTTGGTTAGAGAACAAGTCGATGTTCACATGCCAAAATTAGCTTCCTTATTAGGACGCACGTAGAGAATTTGGTCACATGGTAATGATTTCAAAAACAAAATCATTATCATACCATATATTTTCAAATTTTAACCCTTTGCAAATTATTCAGACTAATATCATAATTAAAAAGCTAAAAATAAAGGATTTATTTTCTAAATAGAAATATATGACTAAACGCGTTATGATAGTTGGTATTCCAGGTGTAGGAAAATCTACTGTTATAACAAATGTATTTAATTTGCTATCTCAAGAGGGTATCGATACTAAAATCGTAGAATTTGGTAAGATCATGTTCGAACAAGCAAAACTCTTATCGATAAACAATCGCGACCAACTGAGGAAGTTATCTATTGAGCAGCAGAGGTCTTTACAAGAAATGACTGCAAACTATATTAATTCACTAGGTAATGACGTTGTAATTATCGACACTCACTTATTTATTAGAACTGAGCACGGATATTATCCAGGTATGCCGTTAAAATTATTAAATATAATAAATCCTTCACACTTGATTCTGATCACCGCAAAATCCGAAGAGATTCATAGAAGAAGGACTGATGATAATAGCAGGCAAAGGGATCTGATTTCTATTGACCGTATTAGCGATGATTTAAGGTTATCTGAGAGTATGATATCCTCAAGCTCCATAATATCGGGTTGCCCTTTTTATATTATACAAAATAATACAAATGAAATTGAAAAGGCTACGGATGATATTTGTAAGGTCATATTAAGCAAATGATAGCAAAAAAATCATTGATAGCTTTATATATACATAGGTCACTATTGACCAAAATCTAGTTTTAGTGTTAAAAATGGGATCGAATCAAACTAAGGATATTAAGAAAAGTGAAGACCATGCGGATCGAAAGATGAGTATTGTAATTTCTGGATGGCCCGCTGTAGGAAAGACCACGATTGCTGAAAATCTAGCAAAGGATTTTAATCTAAAACTGTGGAACGGGGGAGATATATTAAAGATGATGGCCTATGAAAGAGGTTATTCATCGTCACTCAATCATGATTGGTGGGATACAGAAGAGGCGGCTAAATTTATGAAAGAGCGCAACAATAATCCAAACTTTGACAGAGAGGTAGATAATCGTTTGATAGAGCTTGTCAAAGAGGGAAACGTCGTCATTACTAGTTATACGTTACCATGGATCTCAGACGCAACAATAAATTTTTGGTTGCAGGGTTCTGTTGATAATAGATCAAAACGTATGTCAATGAGAGATAAAATGGATATTAATACTGCCAAGAAAATAGTACAAAGACGCGATGTTGAAAATAAATTAATTTATCAAAAACTGTATCAGTTCGAATTTGGAGAAAAGTTAGATGTATTCGACTTTGCCATGAATACTGATATATTGTCCTTAGAATCTTTAATTATTATTTCAAAAAACATAGTAGAGAATGTAATAAGTTCATCTTGAATAGTATGAAATTTAAAGGTAACGAAAATTAATGGAATATAATCTTGCTCAATTAGACAAATTAGTAAATATAAATGATGGAAT
>JBBRRF010000012.1:0-13341 GCA_038200885.1 Candidatus Nitrosocosmicus sp. | reverse complement strand
TCAACTACAAAATCTCTTGATTCTTTTGTCTTTGCACTTTTATTTTCTTCAGCAATTGATTCACTTTCAATTACAATCTTAGGTTCTTCCAATTGAAAATCTTCATTTTTTTCAATTACTTTCGGAGAGTAAGTAGCTTCAGGACTTGACCAACCAAAAGAGGCATAAGCCATAGGGAAATTGTTATTCTGCTGATATTTATAAGTAGTATAACCAACACCTGCCATAATTAAAACAGATGCTGCGGCAGCCCAATAAATTACGACTCTGTTTTTATTTTCTACTGTGTTATTTGATTTAGCGATAACTAATCTTTCTTTTAGTTGTTTTTCAACTTCTTCAATTGCTTTTTCACGAATGATAGCATTCGCTTTGAATTCACCCAAGCCATAGGCATCCAATAAATAATTAATAGAATAAAATTTTACTTTATTGCATAATTTACAGGCCTTCATGTTTTTTCTGACAGGTTACATATTTTTAGGATTACCTTATTAAATTATATACTCTGTGAAGTTTTTTAAAGTGAATGACCAGGGTCTTCTCATTCATATTTTTTTTTATATCTGTGTGGTTTGGATTATCTTCGATTTTATCACATATAGTATTTGTTTATAATTTCAGTTATTTCTATTACTATATCATATGGATAGGCTGCTTTGCTGTCTCGTTATTACTTTTTTTGAAACCTATATTATCAATGCGTAAAGTATTTCGAGACCGGGTCTCAACAAGCATTTCTTGGCCATTTCTCATAAAATTGATAAATGGTTTAACCTGGGCTCTACCATTTCTTTTGATCCCCTTTTTCCAAAAATACTATCCATTTCTATTGCTTACTGGTTTATCATTAGGTAACATTTCAACTTTCATATTTTTAAAAAAATATTCTAAAATATTCAGTATCGAACAATTGATAACAGGGGCGTTGCTCCTTTCATCTTTGTTAGTAGTTACAATTTATTATAATTACACAGATAATTATGAAATGATACTTTTTTCTACTAGAGTGATGATTTCAGTTTCATACGGAATAGGGGGATTAGTGGGATATTTTAAGAACACTGCTGACAATGCGCCTGCAGCATCATCGTCAGGTTTACATTAGTGAATGAGGGTAGTAATCATAATTGAAAGAAAAATCTAATTCCATTCATAATTTTTCTGAGACTGTTTGTATATTTAGTGGTGGCCTGGATTCTATCAGCACAGCTGCGTATCTAAAAAAAATGGGATTAGAATTGTATTTGATTTCTTTTGATTATGGACAACGCGCATCCAATGAATTGCTTGTTGCAAAGCGCTTTTCAAAATTATTGAAGAGTAAAAAACACGAAATAATTAACATATCGTTTCTAAAAACCTTGCTTGGGAAAACAAATGTTTTGACCGGATCCAAATCTAAAATTCCATCAACTTTTGACTATAATATGGTAGTACCTTTAAGAAATACTGTTTTTTTGACTCTTGCTTCTGTATGGGCAACTTCTTTAAATATTCCTCTGGTAATATACGGTGCTCATTCGGGAGATACTCGATACCCTGATTGTCGTCCCAATTTTACACGTTCTCTAGAAAAATTACTTTATCTGTCTGAAATTGATGGAATTAAATTGGGAATAAGAAAAAAGCTTCATATTTGGTCTCCCGCCATGGATAACTTAAGTAAATCTGAATTGCTTTTGATAGGCTATGAAATATTGGGCGACAAGATTTTTCAATCTTGGAGCTGTTATTTGGGATCTACCGATAAAAAAACTAACCTTTCAAAACATTGTGGGATTTGTGAGTCTTGCATGAATCGAAAACAAGCAATTTTGAAAGCTGGTTTGGAGGATAAAACAAATTATGTCAGTTATTGATCCAAAAATCAATAATGATAACAGTACTGATAATTATATGGATCATGATGACGGTCTTTCTGTTACCAACAAACATAACAAGGTTCAATTAAATGAAATGTTTGTAAGCATTGAAGGCGAGGGTATTCTTGCAGGAACAAAGACTCTATTCATTCGTTTTTCAGGCTGTCATCTCAAATGTCATTGGTGTGATACAAAATATTCTCTATCACCTACAAGCGGCAAAAGTTATACCATTAATGAAGCTAAATATCTTATCCTTCAACATATTCAACCAAACCTCTATAAAATCAATTTTACTGGAGGAGAACCTTTATTACAAACTCAATCTTTGATTGCTCTTGCAGATTTTGTTAAAAACGAATTAAAGATTAAAACGTATCTGGAATCGTCGTGTTTTGATTGGAAAAGGTTTGAATTGGTTTTGCCTTATTTTGATATTTGTAAAGTTGAATTTAAAACATCTGATTCAAAAGTAATCGAATCCAAATCCTATGAAAACCTTTTAAAAAACGAACTAAGCTGTTTAGATATCGCTTTAAATAGGAGCGATAAAATTTCATTTATAAAAATCGTATTTACAAATTCCACAACATTAAATGAAGTTAGAGACTTGCTTTCTAGAGTTTTTGAGCGTCCAAATATTAGCAATTTGAGTGGTATAACACTCCAGCCTAGCTATCAATTTGACTCTCCCTCTACTAAGCAAATATTGAAAATATATGATGAAGTTTGTAGTTTTTATAAAGATGTAAGAGTGATTCCACAAATGCATAAATTATTGGGCATGAGTTAATATTTTTAGATAGCTATTTTGTTAAAAACCTTAGATTTATAAAAAGATAAGGTTATAATAAAGACCGATTCTTTATAGGTAAAATAAGTATGGTGAACACAATCTTTCGGGTACAGTCGCATAAATTCACTCAAGAAAATATACAAACTACTCTTGTTTGTTCAAACTGTGATGAGGTCTTCACCAAAGAATTTCTACTAGACCTTGAAGGTCAAACAATTGAATTTAAGTGTCCAGTTTGTGGAAATTTAGGAGAAGCAGATATCCCATATAAGACCGCGGAAGAACGTGAAGAATTCGAAGAAGATTTCGATGATGTAACAGAAGAGGATGGTGGCGATGAGTTTGAGGATGATTTTTAATTAGATTTGTCTTTTTTCAAGTTTATCTTGCCTAATTGTGCTAAAAAGGCTGCTAGTTGTATTTCAGGGTGTGCACCGTTTGCAAGTCTATGATCGTATTCTGCAATTATAGATGAAATTTCATAGGGATCTTTCAGATCAAGCTTATAAATCTCTTCATTGGCATATTTTAGAAAATCTGTTTCTGAAACTCCATAAACATATAGTAATTCTAATAATTTTATTCTTGACTCATTAAATTTGGAATTAATGGCTAATTTTATTATTTCAGCTATTATGCTTTTTCCAGATATACCTATTGCATTTTGAACCTGCTGGGCACTTATATTTCCGTTCACTGAGGCAGCTTGCAATATGTTGATCGAATGTCTTAAATCACCATTTGTATGTTCATATATTTTACGAAGTGCTTTCTCTTCGACTTTTACTCCCTCTTTATTACAAATATCATTCAAATATTCAATTACTTCTTCCTCAGAAACCTTTGAAAATCGAAAAATTACGCATCTACTTTGTATTGGTTCAATTATATGTGAAAGATAGTTACAAATAAAAATAAACCTAGTAGTTCTGGCACTATCCTCTATTATTCTTCTCAAAGCTGTTTGAGCCTCTGTAGTCATTTCATCTGCTTCATCCAAAATAATGATCTTAAAGGGCTTTTCATTTTTTTCTTGATTTATTGAAAGCTTCATGATCGATGCAAATTCTTTTACTCTTTCACGAACCATTTTTATTCCTCTTTCATCTGATGCATTGAGCTCTAAAGTATCTCTTTTCCAGTTATCTCCTAGCATTTGTTTTGCAAGACATAAAGCTGTGGTAGTTTTACCTATCCCTGCAGATCCTGTAAACAATAAATGTGGTAATTCGTTAGGTTTTTTCATTAAATTTTCTAAGCCTTTTACAATTTCTTTTTGATTAATTATTTGAGCTAGATGTTTTGGTCTGTATTTTTCGACCCACATAATATCAGAAATAACCTCTGGCTTCTGCTCCTGGTGCCGTTTATCCATCGTGATGTACTGTCCATCTTTTTCTAATTTAAAATTATTCAATACTCTGTAGAGGATACCGTTAATACGACATTGAAATTTTATTAACTAAGAATGATAATTACATTTGTGAATTCATTGCTGCCGTCACATGACGATATTGATGAAGTTGATGCTGGTGTTGCAAATAACTTAATTTCAGGTATAGACGATATTTCAATCCTCTATACTTTTTCTACTCTAGAATATCTTCTAAAGGATGTACGAGTAATATATTTAAGGGATATTGAAATATCGATAAGACCACTTATTTTTATTAGCGCTAAAGAGGGAGATATGACTTCGGTTCCGAGATGGATTTCTATTATTTTGAGTGAACAAGGTGTAGTAGAAATTCATGACGATGATCAATTATCTTATATTAAAAGAGCATTAAATCGAGAAAGAATATCGCCTAGCCATGAGGTATCTACAATAGAACCAGATTTTTACGCACGAGTAAATAATTATCTTCGTACCATCGAAGATAAAGATAGGGAATCATTAATAGTATCTTTGAATCCATTCATAGCTTCTAGACTACAAAAGATAGTCAAACTCTCTGCTTCTTCTCCTTTAGTGCCCGAACTCGAAGAAAAGCTATCGTCAGAAGAAAAACTTCTCTATGCGAATTTCCACAATATGACGTCTAATTTTAAAAAACTGGTGTTAAAGATTGAGTAATGCTGATCCTCCGAATCCATCAAATATGCAGGAACAAGAACAACAAACCATATCTGCATTATCAAATGAATTGGAGGTTTTTTTACGTTCATTTAAGGATCGTGATGGTACTTACAAGTATTTTGATAAAATTAATAATATGATGGCGACCTCTTCAACTTCTATTACTATTGATTATATTGATTTTGATAGTTTTAGTCCACTACTTGCAAAGGACATCACACATAATCCCGATGAAATGCTTTCGGCTTTTAATGAGGCCGTTATTTCTGTTCTATTGGAAATTCATCCAGATTATACAAATGAGATTAGAGAGCATATTCGGGTAAGAATAGGAAATTACGCTGTTCAAAAAGGACTGCGTGACATAAATGCCGATGTCATTAATAAGTTACTTGGTGTTTCCGGAATGGTAGTACGTTCCTCAGAAGTTAAACCATTAGGAAAAAGAATTGCCTATAGATGTCTAAATTGCAATCAAATTAGTTTTTCACAATTAAAGGGATTATCTTTAAAAAAACCACAAAGATGCCTTAATTGCTCAGAAAAAGAAATGGAAATGGATGTAGAAAGCAGTCTATTTATCGATTTTCAATTGGTTAGATTACAAGAGTTGCCCGAGGATCTTCCTGCAGGACAACTCCCTCACTATATAGAGGTGACAATTCTTGGTGATTTGGTTGACCAATGCAGACCAGGGGATAGGATTATGATGACAGGAATTATTAGAATAGATCAAGAAGCTTCTTTTGTTTCGGGCAATTCCACCACTCAAAGGACTTCTCTGTTTAGATTACGAATGGAAGGTAATAATATAGAAAATCTTGGAGGTAGGGCTGGAGATAAGAAAACTCGATCAATAGAGCGGATTTCAATCAGTGCAGAAGATGAACGACAAATACTAATCTTGTCAAAAAAACCTGATATCTATGATAAGCTAGTATCATCCTTTGCTACACATATCTATGGACACGAAGTCATAAAAGAATCCATTTTGCTTCTAATCGTGGGTTCTATTACCAAAAAATTAGACGATGGGTCAACAAGAAGGGGTGATATCAACGTCCTATTGGTTGGTGATCCGGGAACAGCCAAGTCTGAAATGCTTAAATTTGCCGCAAAAATTGCTCCTAGGGGATTATATACTTCTGGAAGAGGCTCCACTGCAGCAGGACTAACAGCTGCTGTAGTGCGAGATAAATCCGGAATAATGATGCTTGAAGCAGGTGCTGTAGTACTTGGAGATCAAGGGTTGGTTTGTATCGATGAATTCGACAAAATAAAAGCTGAGGATCGTTCAGCCCTTCACGAAGTTATGGAACAGCAAACTTGTTCAGTTGCTAAAGGTGGTATAGTGGCAACATTAAATGCGAGAACCTCTATCCTATCCGCTGCGAATCCCATGTATGGCAAGTATGATCCTTATAAAAATATCACTGAAAATGTAAATCTTCCAATTCCTCTTCTTACGAGGTTTGATCTTGTTTATGTGATACGCGATCTTCCAGAAAAAGAAAAAGATAGTAAAATCGCCAGCCATATTTTAGAAATCCATAAGGATGCCCAAAAATCATCTCAAGCCGCCATTAATATAGATCTCTTCAGTAAATACTTGGCATTTGCTAAACAAATTGTTGAACCCGAGCTGACTCGAGAGGCGATAAATATTATCCGTGATTATTATATGAAGATGAGAAATGTTGATTCAGACAGTATGATTACTGTTACACCCAGGCAATTAGAAGGTCTAGTGAGACTTGCCACTGCTCGCGCAAGATTGTTGTTAAAAGATAAAGTCGAAAGAGAGGATGCAGAAAGATCATTGTTTCTAGTTCAAAGAATGCTGGAAACCGCAGGCGTTGATGTCAATACTGGTAAAGTAGATCTGGGTGTATTGCATGGAAAACCTTTCAGCGAAATATCAAAACTAAAACTTTTCATGGAGATATTTTCGAGTCTTTCCGGAGAAGAAAAGAATGACGTTGAAGAGAATGTGTTCATTGGAGAACTAGTAAAAACCGGTAAATTTAGTGATTCAGATGCTAAATTGCACATAAAAAAGGCAATGAACGATGGTCAAATTTATGAAAGAAAAGCTGGATTCTATTCTAAAGCCTAGCGACTATTCTTTATATAAACAACCAAACAACCAAACAACCAATACAGCACGAAAAAATATTTATTATATACAAATGCCTCTTCAATTGCCTTGACTATAGTTTCTGATTCCTATATGGGATTCTTTTTGCCCGGTAATATTTACGAAAGATTATCAAAATTTCTTGATGGCGATTTGGACTTTCCATTTGTCGATCAACATGAAATTTTAGGAATTTTTTTTCTCTTCGGAAAAGATTTTGGAGTCAAAAATGATTTAGATGTGTTATCTGCAAAAGATATCACAAGAAAAACTATTGATCAACTAAAGCGTGAAATTTTTCTATCAAAAAATATAGGTCCGTCTAATATCGAATTGATTAAAGAAAATTATCAAAGAAGGGTTCTTCAAATTTATGTTGAAATGCAAAATAGCCCCGCATTTGAAGAAAGGGAGATAAATAAAAGGATTAGCCGAGATCCTACTTTGCTAATGTATTGTTACGCACATCATATTTCATACTACAGACAAAAATGTTTTTTTGAAATTTATGATCCTTTTAAAAGAGATCAATTAGATAAAAAATTACATAATTTATTGTTAAATCGGATGGTTATGTTAAGCTATAACGTGGAAAAATCTGCTGATTTGCCTTATAATATTTTGTATCCATTTATGGATTGGATAATTCAAAATAATACATCCGGGTTTAGATAGGTATTCTGATCTTATTACTTGTTAATTGGTTAAATTAATTATTATTCACAACGTACATTAATTGGTCTGTTGTAATCTATAGCATGTCAATCCAAGATGAATCTGGTTATGTGTCCTTGTTAGATAGATTACAGAATAAACTAGGAAATGTGGTAAAGAAAGAAGTTGCCAGACTTGAAGTTCCTGTTCCAAGAGTAATATGGGTTGGCCAACGAACAATTTTTAGAAATTTCATGGATTTTCCAAAGGCATTAAGACGTGATCCTGAAAAATTATTACTATATTTAAATAAGGAATTAGCATCTGCAGGGTATATTACTGGTGAACGGGTTATTTTTTTGGGCAGAAAACCCATATCCTCATTCGGAGGTTTGATCGATAGATATGTAAAGGACTATGTTATTTGTCCTGTTTGCGGTAGCCCTGACACTAGGACAGAAAAAATTAAGAAGTTAGGCTTTATGATATGTGAAGCTTGTGGTGCAAGATCTTCTATAAAAAGTAATTATGCTTGATTGCTTGATTACAAATCGCGATATCAACTGGATGCAATATTCTCATCCTATATTCTTTGCTTCCAGGTTCGCCATAATCGATATGTAATTATTAGATTTAACCAAATTTATTATTATGGATAAAACTAAAAACAAAGATCAAGTAAAAAATGATCAAGATAATGATTATCTGTTATTGGATGATAACACTAATGAATCTAATCAAAATTTAGAAACTGAATTATCCATTGAAGATGTGACTGCCGAATTAAAGGAAACAAGAGACGATTTGGAACATTATAGAAAATTGTATGACGATACATTTAACAAATTAAAATATAGTTTAGCAGATTTCGATAATTATAGAAAAAATATTGAAAAGCAAAATGCCTTGAGGATACTTTCAGTGAAGGCCGATATCTTGTCAACCGTGGTTAATTTACGCGAAGATTTTATGCGTGCATTAGATACATTAAAGCACCACAAAGTTGATATTTCAATTCTCGAAGGATTGACGAATATATTAAAAAATATTGATCTCTTTTTAGAAAAAGAAAATGTTTTAGAAATAAGAGGTTTGAATAGTGTCTTTGATCCTAACTTTCATGAAATTATAGGGTTTTCTTATGTTGAAGATGATGCGGAGGAAAATATTATTACTAAGGAAATTAGGAAGGGTTATTTATTAAATGATCGTGTCCTTCGTCCAAGTTTAGTAGAGGTTTCCAAAAAGATAATTAAAAATATCGATAATAATAATAAAGAGGATACAAAAGGAGATGAAGTTTAAATGGGAAAAATAATAGGAATTGATTTAGGAACTAGTAATTCTGCCGCTGCTTCTTTGATCGGTGGAAAGCCAGTTATAATACAAGCTGCTGAAGGCGCCTCAATAGGGGGGAAATCCTTTCCATCGGTAGTTGCATTTTCGCAAGATGGTCAATTAATGGTTGGGGAACCTGCCAGACGTCAAATGCTTTCAAATCCTGAGGGAACTGTTATTGCTGCTAAAAGGAAAATGGGTACTGATTTCAAATTTAAAGTATTTGGGAAAGAATATACTCCACAACAGATATCTGCATTTATTCTTCAAAAGATCAAGAAGGATGCTGAAGCATTTCTTGGCGATACAGTCGATAAAGCTGTAATTACTGTTCCTGCTTACTTTAATGACAATCAGAGACAAGCAACAAAAGATGCTGGAGAAATTGCAGGACTAGAAGTAGTAAGGATAATTAATGAACCCACCGCTGCTTCACTAGCATTTGGATTAGATAAAGTCCACAGCGATCTCAAAATTATGGTCTTTGATTTTGGCGGAGGGACCTTAGATGTTACCATTATGGAAATGGGTGGTGGTGTATTTGAGGTCAAGAGTACTTCAGGTGATACTCAACTTGGTGGTTCAGATATGGACAATATTTTGATAGATTATCTTGTAAATGAATTTAAAAACCAATCTGGAATAGACATCAAAAATGATAAAGCAGCGATGATGAGGATTAGAGAAGCTGCAGAAAAAGCAAAAATCGAATTATCAAACATAGTCACCACGGAAATAAACCTACCGTTTTTGGCATACGATCAATCTACTGGCCCAAAGAACTTTGCTATCCCCTTGAATAGAGCAAAATTGGAGGAATTATTGCGTCCAGTAGTAGAACGATGTAGGAATCCAATGCTACAAGCTATCAAGGATGCAAAAGTGTCAACTACAGATATCGAAAAAATAGTTTTGGTTGGGGGTCCTACTCGAATGCCAATAGTAAAAGAATTTGTAAAATCTGTCATGAACAAGGAACCTGAACGTGGAGTTGATCCAATGGAAGCAGTTGCGTTGGGAGCTGCAATTCAAGGTGCAATAATTTCAGGTGAAGTATCTACTGATATTTTGTTGGTTGACGTCACTCCTTTGACTCTTGGTGTGGAGGTTATGGGTGGACTTAAAGAAACTCTAATTGAACGAAATACTACTATTCCTACCAAAAAGAGTAAGGTATTCACTACCGCTGCAGATTATCAAACTGCAGTAACAATCCATGTGGTCCAGGGTGAGAGAACTATGGCTTCTGATTGTGTTTCACTAGGCATGTTTAATTTGTCGGGTATACCGCCTGCTCCCAGAAGTGTTCCACAAATAGAGGTCACATTTGATATCGATACCAACGGAATTTTGAACGTGACCGCCAAAGATCTTGCTACATCCAAAGAATCAAAGATTACTATATCTGCGAGCTCTAAATTATCCAAAGAAGAAATCGAAAAATTAAAGAAGGATTCGGATGCATTTGCTGAAGTAGATAAAAAGAAACGAGAAGAAGCAGAATTAAAGAATGAATCAGACAATTTACTGTATTCTGCAGAAAAATTGATTAATCAAGACTTAAAAGATAAAGTAACTCCAGAACAAAAGGATAAAGTAAATAAATCAATCCAAGAATTAAAAGAATCGATAACAGCTAATAATGTGGACGCCATAAAAACAAAAATAACTGATTTAAAGAATGCATTAGCTGAAATAAGTACAGCTGCATATCAGGCTGTTCAACAAAATGCCGCTAACGCTTCAAACCCAGGGGATGTGGGGTCCGATACTCCCCCTCCAAGTGATAGTACTTTTAATCAAAATCAAAATCAAAATCCTGAAAACAACGATCCTAAGTCTGCTGCTGCGGAAGACGCCGCCAATAAATCAAATAATACTTGATTAAGAGAATAATTCCACACTTAATTATTTTTGTGATTTGTTATGAGTAAAAAAGATTATTATGATATACTTGGAGTTCAAAAAACTGTTACTAAGGATGAGTTAAAGTCTGTATATAGAAAACTTGCATTAAAATATCATCCCGATCGTAATAAATCGCCTGAAGCAGAAGAAAAATTCAAAGAAATTTCTGAAGCATATGCTGTACTATCCGATCAGGAGAAACGTAAACGATATGATACATATGGTCATGTGGGTAATGAGGAAGTATTTAGGGGATCTGAAGACAATTTCGCAGAAATTTTTAAAGATATTGGCTTTGGTAATGTAGGCGATATTTTTGAACAGATTTTTGGTAGAATGGGAGGTGGCGGCGGCGGTTTTAATAATGATCCATTTAGCTTCAATTCCAGAACCTCAAACAGAAGAAGAAGAGGCAGAGATTTACTGTATGACGTAGACATGACTTTAGAGGAAGTAGTTAAAGGTAAGAAGGAAGAGATACAAATTCCAACAATCGAAGACTGTTCGGTTTGTTCCGGGACAGGTGCTTCCCCAGGAACTTCACCAAAAATTTGTCCTACCTGTAACGGCCAGGGACAAACCCGCAGGGTCTATAACCAAAATCAATTTTCCACCTTTATTTCGTTAGATACCTGTAATACCTGCCACGGAGAAGGTAAAATACTAGAAAAACCTTGTAATACTTGTCATGGTAATGGTAAAGTTAGAAAAACAAATAACCTAAAGATCGAGATACCTTCTGGTGTTGAGGATGGAGTAACCCTAAGAATTTCTGGAAAAGGAGAAAGTATTCAAGGCGGAATGAATGGCGATTTATTGGTACGTGTACATGTACTCCCGCATCAACTTTTTAAAGTACTTGATGATGGAGATTTGATGTATAATTATGATATTTCATTCATTGACTTGATATTGGGAACGGAAACAAGGGTTCTAACCATAGATGGAACTGAAAAATTGAAAATTCCTGCTTGTACCAAAGCTAATGCTGTTTTTAAAATCAAAGGAAAAGGTTTGCCAAGATACGGAAAATTTGGAAGAGGGAGCCAATACGTAAAAATCGAAGTAAAATTGCCCGATAAGATTAATGATACCCAAAAAAATCTATTAAAAGATTTGTCAAAGGAATTCAAAAAAAATGAACTATAAAAATTATTTTTCATACAAATTTAGATCAATACTATATGATAGCAATAGAATCTTTTAATGTAAGTAAAATATACAAAAATTCCAATAAAAAGGCATTAAATGATATCTCTTTACAAATCGAAAAAGGAAAGATATCTACATTATTGGGAAGAAATGGGGCCGGAAAAACTACCTTTATACGTATTTGTTCTACTCAATTGTTACCCACATCAGGAAAGATATTAGTGTTCGGTGACGATATACTCAAGTCTCCAGAAAAAATACGTCAAAAAATTTCTATAGTTCCACAGGAGGGAAGACCATTACGCGCATTAACTCCGTGGGATCATATTTATAATTGGTTGAGGATACGAGGCGAAAAGAAAGAGTCCGCATCGCAGAAAACATCTGACATATTACAAAGACTTGATCTCTTTTCTGCAAAAGATATTCCTGCATTGAATCTATCAGGAGGAATGAAACAGAAAATTTTAGTTGGGATGGCCATGGCAACTGAATCACCTTTGCTATTTTTGGATGAACCTACTATAGGTTTGGATCCAGTATCACGACGACAGGTGTGGTCTATCATAAAAGATTGGAAAAATAAAGGAATAACCATTATTTTGACTACTCATTATATGGACGAAGCCGAAATGTTGTCTGATTCCATATTCATTATTGATGAAGGGAGGGTTGTTTCTAGAGGCAACATGAACGATTTAAGAAATACTCTAAATTATCAAATAAGGATTGACATTAACATATCAAAGGATTATAATGTTCATGATTTAAGAAACTTCATTAATTCTTTTGGGAAAACAATTAGTATGAGTTCTGACTCTATAAGATTATTTACTTTTGAACATCATCTAAGAGAAATATCTGATATTTTGGTTCCTAATAATTTGTCATTTTCTGTATCTCCTATCACATTAGATGATATTTTCGTAAATCTTGTCGGTGGAGATGATGTGGAATGATCTTTTCATTTTTTATTAGAATATATGTTGGGCTTTTTAAAAATATTTTATGCGGGAGTTGCCAAGCCTGGTCAAAGGCGTGAGATGTTTAAAACACGATGCTCAGAAACCAGGATAATTGAGATACCTCATCTCTTAGGGGTCCGTGGGTTCAAATCCCATCTCCCGCACTAGAAACTTAAGTTTCTTTTTTATCCCTATCCAGCATTTTCCATTGCCTATAACTAATGTGACTGTGAGATGACCATATACTCCTTTAACAAATGCAGTGATTATTTGGCCATGAAAGATGAAAAAGTTACAATGATAAACTAAGAGCCTATCCCAAAATTATCTTTCTGTAGATAATTATGCAGCAGGATAGCTGTACTAATCCAAGATAGTTGTCTGACTTTTTCTCATAGCGGGTAAACAGTTTTCTAAACCTGTTATGTCATGAGTTGGTTCGTTCT
>JBBRRF010000011.1:0-13341 GCA_038200885.1 Candidatus Nitrosocosmicus sp. | reverse complement strand
GTCTGGGATTTCTTAACACTTCTGCTGTAAGGTACTCTGTTATATACCTGACAATATCCAGTAAGCTTACCGGTGATTCGAGGTTCCATTTATCTCGAATCATTTCAGCTTTAGAAAGGGGTTCCATAGAATATGAATCATAGGGACCCAGGGATGGCGACATGTATTCTAGCATCGAACAAATTTCCTCTAGATCCATATGTTCTTCATAGTCTTTGATAGCCTCAAAAGTATCAGAGATTTTCTTTTGGATATATGATTCAGTTAATGAAAAAAAACCCTTGTTAAAATGCTCTAAGGAAATGATAGTATCTTCAGTTGAAAAATCATTACGGACAATTAGGTTGGCAAAAGGATTCATTATATCAAAAACTAGGACAAAAACAGCGTAAACCTCCGCCCTCTCCAAATGTGAAAGCTGGTTAAGTATTTCGCTTAGATTCGCTTTATTACTATCATCTATAACGACTATCCCGTACTTTCTATTTGCCTGAAAAATTATATCAAAAGTAAAAGATCTGGAATTTGAATCAATTGTTTCGCTGGACCCTACTTCAAATCTATTATCAGCTAAATTTGTAAATTGCTCGTGAAGCTCGTTGATAATAAAACCATGGATAAGTTTGAGCATTGGCTCGGTTGAAGATTCCTCGAGTATAAAACGAATCAATGAATCTCGAATATCATTACTCCTCGATGGATTGATGTAGTATGTACTGTTATCATCGTTTTTGAATAGTATTTCCTTCTGTAATAAATTTTGAACAACTCTATGAATACTCGGCGGTTGCTTCCCTAATTCTCTTGCAATTTTGCCTACAGTCAAAGGAAGACCGTAGTACATGACCAAGAATGCGACCTCTGCAGCTGCGGGATTAACTGAAAAATATCTGTATCTCGACATAATCTATCTATCATATATTACTATATAAAGAGTATTCTTATCTTCATAATATACTAATTATATATGTATCACATACTACCTTCATATTAATGATCCAGCAACGTATGACTTTTATCCTCTATTTACCATTATATACCATTTGTAGCCCTAAGATCAGCAAGATTACAGGATATAGTGGCTGTTGTCATACGAATTCCGGATGGGGCTTTTCATGGAAGGCTCCAACAAAATTAGATAAGAAAGCACCCCGAACTCAATTTTAACATCATACAGTCCAAAAAGATCCAAAACTACCACTACATACTTCAAAGACTCATGGAAATACAAAACCAATCAACGATACTTTACCATAGTCAGTGGCTACAGCAGAATCTAAGCTATGGAGATTTAGGATAGATGCCACTAATTCCACTCCTAGAACTACTTCGGTATCAGGGCTGTTAGTTTTTTGAAGAAACCCAGGATCCTATCTGGAATTTCTGATATCTTTTCTGAGATGTTTTTGTAAATCTTTGAAACTCAGATATTTAGATACCATATCTTGGAAGTTTTTATCATCCTTTGAATTAGATCCTTAACATTCTGTTTCCAGAGGCGTCGCCAAAACTTTTGAGAATTTGAAATTAGAATTTTCCCCTATTTTTTAACGAAAAACTGCTAAATCTGAGAGACATATTAAAAAGCTAAATATCGGATAATATTTTGGGAAAGTGAAGTGTTAACGGATTCTGCTAGCATAATTATCGTCATGTTGTTTTTGGTATATTGCGTTCTTAAGCAAAAAAGTATCAAACTAAATTTCTATATTTGCATAGTTTAAGCTCGAGGTCAAATATCAACTAGTGGGGGCAGCCCACAATCAAAAGCAGAAACTTTGTTCCAAAGAGCCTATCAAGACGGAGTACTTAGAGAACCTAAAGCGAGCTCGTTAGATCCTAATTAGTGAGTCAAGAACTCGCATGCGATTAGATTCCAAAAGCCAAAACATATTTTTTCGTCATACCAATATTTAAATTCCTTAATGATTGTTGTCCATTTTGCAATCTTGTCGTGCAGCTTCGTAATCGCCAGTACCATATCTACAGAAAAGAGAGCACTGATCAAGGAATTGGCTCATCAATCATTGAATAACCCTAGAATGCGGATCCATCTAATCTAATTGGCTTAAACAGCATCTGAAAACCTAGAGGGAGTAGAAAAGATACTGCCCTACCCAAATCCTTTAAACAAGTTTGATGAAAAACAAGTATGTCAGTTTATAAGACAATAATACAGGTACAAAAAATGATTTCTGAAGTTAACGGTCCCCACGACAAACTAATTTTAGATTTCATAGGAGAATCCCCAAAGAGGGCCATGACTACACCAGAGACAAAAAGGAAAGATCAATCTTTTATAAGAAAAATTTCCGTTAGGATATCTGATCGCAAAATCATCTTAGCAATGAATATAGGTGATTTCATTATGAGGCTACATAAATTCTTCTCGGGTTCGAATTAGATACGTAGACAGATTAAGTAAATTTAATGATTCATGATGGTATTAACATCATTTTCAGGATTTACAAATACTGGGATGTAATGCTAGGGGGTAAATCTTCTTTCAACATCGCTATAGACTGAAAAAAACAGTCGAAAGAAAAAACACCCCCTAGCACTACGCAAATCATTTAGTTTTATTCGAACAAAATGAAAGCAGTCAACCAAAACTCTGTAACGCAGCTTTTCACCTAACTATCATTTCTTGTAATTTAACTAACTTTTCTCTTATCTGGTCAAATTTAGACATGTCGGGTCGATAATAGTGTCTAACAAAAACCGATTTAGGAATTCTACCCTGAAGTAAATCGATCATTTCCTGTTCCACACCTTCATTTCTCAGAAATGTTGCAAAAATCTTGCGACATATTGACATATTCATACTTAGCGTTTTACGTCTCAAAGCAAGTCTCAACGAATTATAAGATACTGGAGAAGAACGCGCCCCCAACTCCAACAACCTTTCAGATACAATAGATATGTATGCATTTTTGGTTCTTCTCAAAAAGACAGAAGGAAATCTAAAATGTTCTAAAAGTTTGTTATCCTTTGCTAAATAACCTTCTTTTCTTTCATTAAGTATTCGCAAACTACTGCATGCTTCAGCGGGCCGCAACCCTGTCAAAGTACAATACTCCAAAACAGATGAGTATTTCTCATCAAGTCTTGAATATGCTAATTTTAGTTGTGATATCATTTCTGAAAAATTGTTTTTCCCATAAATATTATGAAAAACCTCCAGGCCCTGAGCAGATCCTGTCCCATTGCCACTTTCAGCCCATCGCAGCTGATATTTCTCTACGATTTTTTTCCATTTATCATAGCAACCCAAAAACTTAGAAAAAGTAGCCAAAGCCTTCATTATGTGTATTCTTTTATCAAATGACAAGACCATAATTTCAGACGCATCTCCAATTGTAAGGACTTTGTAATATTTGATTGAATAGGAATAACGAGCATTAGCAGTATGCTTGTTAAAATTCTTTTCAAGATAGCGCCTATAACCGACCCAGTTGATTTGACTGCCATCGATTCTTACTGATTTTGGTAAGATTCTTACTGATTTTGGTAAGATGTCTTCATCATTAACTTGCTCACTAAGGAGTTCAAATTGGCTTTCTTTTGCTTTACAAAGAAAGCCTTGGGCGGGAATTGAACCCGCGACCTTTGCCTTACCAAGGCAACGCTCTGGCCAGGCTGAGCTACCAAGGCATTTTATTAATAAAAAATATCAACATAATTTAACCATTTCCATTCAACAATATTTTCCTACAAGTGCGATTGTACTATAGTCTCCATGTTGATTATCTAATATTGTATCCCCCATGGTTGAAGCATGTGCTAACAACAAGTATTTGGAATTCCGTTCTGACACCCCCTAACCCTATTTTGGATTTAATTCAAATTTTGAATAATAAGTCAATCGCAAGAAGGAATAGAACATCCCATCATTACCCTCTGCTCGCAATTTGAGTTTGCAACGACAGTTGTCTAGCGCTTCACCACTAAACATGGATGATTGAAATTTGTAAAAAATACTTTCCTTCTATTTTATAGAATTCTGGAAGATATTACCAGAGTGTACATATCTCGTACTTCCGATAGAGAAAACAGTTCAAGCATTTATTTCTAATTTGATACATCGTTCATTTCCAGGATTTTCTTCAAAGATCTATGCCTATTATAATCATCAAGCAGTATTTTGGCAAGGTGGTGTGTGATATCAGTAACACTTATTATCCCAATAATGCGGTTATCGGCCTCTAAAACAGGTAATCGCTTGATCTTATTCGAAAGCATGATTCTAGACGCGGTATCAACTGAATCATAAGTCATGATAGTAATTAATGGAGAAGACATGATCTCTTCGACGAGAACTTTATCGGCATTATAATTCTCCAAACAAACCCGTTTGACTAAGTCGCTTTCAGTAATAATTCCAATAGGCGTATTGTCCTTATCTATCACAATTAAGGATCCTATACGATTTTTGGTTAGAATAGCAGCTACATCGCGCGCAGTTTTATTGGAATATGCAGCAATTGTCCATGGCTCCCTAAAGGACATTATCTCACTTACGCTACTCATATTAATACAATAGCGTGTATCAACTTCGTATAAAAACTATCAGCTTGTCAAATGGTTATACTTCTGGTGATGTATATCGCCTTAATGTAAGTAAAACATCAATAACAGGTTCACTTTTCAACAATAATAGCGTCACAAAAATTAATAATCTAATTTCATAAGGATTCTCTAGTGAATTTTCTAGAACTAGCTGAAACCTTTGCAATAATGGAGAAAACTACTAGCAGGTTAGAACTTACTGATCATCTAGTATCATTATTAAAAAAAACACCTACTGTTATAATCGATAAAATAGTTTATCTAATTCAGGGAAAACTAGGACCAGATTATGAATCGAGTGAATTGGGAATCGCCGATAAACTGATAATCAAATCCCTGTCACTTGTAAGTGGTCATTCACTTACCGAAATCCAAAATAAATATTCTGATATGGGAGATTTGGGAGAAGTCGCTTTCAATATCTTAACGAATAAGATACAAACCACATTAATTCCCCAACTACTAACTATCGAGAACGTATTCGAAACATTATTAAAGATTACCAATGTATCCGGGACAGGATCGTTAGACGTTAAACTCAGATTCATTGTGAGTTTGTTGAACAACTCCTCCAATCTTGAAGCTAAATTCATAGTCAAACTGATTCTAGGAAATTTAAGGTTAGGTATTGCAAACTTTACTCTTCTTGATGCAATAGCTCTAACTTTCACCGGAGATAAACAAAACAGACAAATATTAGAAAGAGCCTATAATGTTTCGAGTGATTTAGGAAAAATTGCATTAATACTGTCTACAGGATCACTTGAGGATATTCGGTCGATCTCCATTTCTTTATTTATCCCCATTCGACCAATGCTCGCAGAAAGAGTATCAAATCCATCAGAGGCCCTGGAAAAAATCAATGGCGATGCATTAGCAGAATTCAAGATCGATGGGGAAAGAATTCAAATTCATAAAAAGGGAAAAAAAATAGAACTATTTACCAGAAGCTTGGAAAATGTAACTTCAAATTTTCCTGACATCTTAATGGCGTTAGATAAAATTGAGACCAAGGATTTGATAGCAGAGGGTGAAGTCGTTGCAATTAATCCTGCTAACAATAAGTATCTTCCATTCCAAACTTTAATGCGAAGAAGAAGGAAGTATAATATTCAAGAAATTACTGCGGCTTATCCTGTAATATTGAACTTATTTGATTTGCTGTACTATAATGGCCTTGACAAGACTCACGTACCCCTACTAGAACGCAGAAAGTTGCTTGTAAAAATATTTGGTACGCAGAAAATGAGTGATAAAATTAAACTAATAGATCAAATCAAAGTTTCAAGAATTGAAGAAATAGAAAACTACACGGAAAAGGCTCTCAAGAATGGTTGCGAAGGAATTATGGTAAAGAATCCCAGTAGCCAGTATAGGGCCGGAGCCAGAGAATGGGCTTGGATGAAATTAAAGAAAGAGTATTCTGGAGAAGTTACGGATTCGGTTGATCTAGTAGTAGTAGGGGCTTTGCATGGGAAGGGAAGAAGGGTTGGAAAATACGGGGCTTTGTTGTTAGCTACATATGACACAGAGAGGGATATCTTCTGTACTATATGTAAAGTAGGAACTGGATTTACTGATAATGTTCTCTTAGACATAACGGACAAACTCAATAGGCACGTCATCAAACATCAACATTCTAGAGTGGAATCTGGAAATACAAAAATGGATACATGGTTTGAACCCAAAATAGTTTTAGAAATCATTTCCCCTGAAATAACCTTGAGTCCTGTTTATACAACTGCAATTAATAGAATGAAGCCCGGATATGGTCTAGCACTTAGATTTCCAAAATTTACTGGGAAAATTAGAGAAGATAAATCTGCGGAGGATGCTACAACAGTCAAAGACATCTTTGAAATATACAAGGGTCAATTAAAGTAGTAGTAATAGAAGTTGATTTAATTACACAAATTTCCTTATTGAAAATTGATTTATTTATCGAAACCAATTAGAAATAAATTTCTATGATGAGCAAAAAGATTAAGGTATCTTCTAGATGACGTTCCACTTAAGTCCTAGTCTTATTGTCCTGCGGCCACCTTGAGATTAGTATCACTCTCATATAACAAAAATATCTAAGATTAGTAAAAAAATTTTAAAAGCGCCATGGCATATTAGAGCTGATTGATTGCAATTAATCAGATCTATTGCGAAGATTGTAATTTGTTTATGGAAAAAATTAGAAAAGAGGACAGATTCAAGATAGACATAATCATTACTTCACCCCCGTATAATATTGGAAAAAACTATAGTTCCTATCACGATAGCAAAAAGACTGATGATTACCTAGATTGGCTGTTTATGGTAGCACAAAGGAGTTTTTGGATCCTAAAACCAGATGGATCCTTTTTTCTCAATATCGGCGGAACCTCTGCTGAACCTCTAATTCCGTACCTTGTTCTAAACAAGTTTATTTCTGCAGGCTATAAATTGCAAAACACCATTCACTGGATTAAGTCCATATCCATTGAAAAGGAAGACATAGGAAATAATAACCAGATTTGCAAAACTGGTTTTTCGATAGGTCATTTTAAACCGATCAGAAGTAGCAGGTATTTAACTAATACACATGAATACATTTTTCACTTTACTAAAACGGGAAATTTAAATTTAGAGAAATTATCAATAGGTGTTCCCTATCAAGATAAATCAAACATCAAAAGATGGAAATCAGTAGAGCAGGATAAGAGAGACAGAGGAAACGTATGGTTCATATCATATCCAACCATCCAAACCAGCAGATCACATCCAGCCATTTTTCCTGAGAAACTAGCTAGTCTTTGTATTAAACTTCACGGATATTCTAATAAAGACTTTATAGTATATGATCCTTTTATGGGTATTGGTCATACTGCATTGGCATGTATCGAACTTGGTATCAACTATATTGGTACTGAGATTGATAAAAACTACATTAACATCGCTAATAACATGATATTAGAAAAGAAAAAAAACCTCTCGAAATCAAAGTAACCATTATATGCCATATACTAATCACTCGAGATTAATGATTGGATGGATCATAGCAGATCAATCTAATGCGTAGATGCAACGATTCGGATGACTGATCTTATTAGGTTAAGTGCCTAATCCTCCACCAACATTCTATATTCATCCACTGTATTATAGAAATGAATTTAGCTTTGTAACACATTATATTCCGTGCCACATCATCCTCTCAGACTCGTGTTACCAGGTGAACAGAAAAGGGAACTGCTTTTGTTCATGAAAAGTACCCATGATAAGCAGGAATACAGAAGGGCATGGGCTGTTAAACAAAAAATGGAAGGGATGTCATACAGGACCATAGCCAGGGATACGGGTGTCAATTACCGTAATGCGTATGACTGGATCAACAACTACAGGAAATATGGTTTAGAGGGTATAAAAAACAGGAGAAAAAACGGAGGTAGAAAGCCATTGATATCTACTGCAAAAAACAGGGAGATGATAAAAGAAATGGTATTGAACAAATCACTCAGAACATTTGGTTATCTAAAAAAATACATGGAGTATAAGACTACTGGCTGCATATCTTACCCCTTTACTGGGAATTAATGTTAGCCCTACACAAACCTGGAGGATAGTTCATGACCTTGGGTTAGTGTACAAACAACCAAAACTTGAACTGGAGAAAGAAAAGGATGATGATTATGAGCAAAAGAAAGGAAAGATTGATAGATAGGTACAAGAAGATATCCAAGGCCCTTTTAAAAAAAAATACTACTAGGGTTTGAAGATGAAACATGGCGGTACATGCAACCGTATATAACCAGAAACTATATGAAAAGAGGAGAACAACAAGATTCTTCACAAAGGGACAAATGATAAGGTAAATGCATTCATAACATTGCTTTATCCGTATAACGGAATTAAATTCAATACAGGTAAGGTAAGACAAGACAAGAAACAGCAATAATTTCATAAATCATCTAAACAGCATCAAAGGATATGTGCTAAAAAGAAGTGTCAAACGATTCATTCTTGTACTGGACAATGCTATTTTTCACGTCAGCAAAAGACCAGACAGTATGTGAAAAGACAATCCGAATGGCTTACGGTTGTGTATCTACCAAAAAGATCACCATTCCTAAACCCGGTGGAAAACAAAGTAAATAGAAACCTGAAGAAAGACATTTGTGCAAACTACTGCTATGAAACAGAGGAGAATCTACTATGTTCTGTACGAAATTATCTTAGAAGAACAGGATGTTGGCCTAAGATATAAGACTTGACTTACTACGATACAAATACCAGTTATTGTTATCAAATATAGGTACACAATAACAGACGAAATTAAATACAGGTTGAGTTCTATTTATTTAACGACTTGATGATTTTTGAAAAACATACTTGCAATTTTCTTGGGGAGTCATGTGTACTATTGATCCTGGATTGTAACCGTATACAGATTATGGAAAATTCTGGTAGGGAATTCAGAATATTAGTATTTTATGAGATCCATACAAAGACGTAAAAAATGAGAAAGCGGCATATCAATATGCCTTTTTCAATTATGAGTAGTAAATAACCATGGGGGAGAGCAGGATATAGATTCAAAGGAATCCAAAGGTAGTGACGCACAGCATGGGTAATCCGGTATTAAAGGGAATAATGACAAAATATGGAAAATAGAGAAAGTTTGGATAACATCATTATCATTATATATCAAATTTTAGAAAATCATTCAGTGCCTCTCTTTTAATTTAGGAATTGATAAAACTATAGGAAAGGTAGTACGCTTCTATGTTCTATTTTTTTCTTAATGCCCTAAGGATTCCCATCCCCATAATAATATACCCTATTACTATTATCCCAATGAATTGAGGTGCCAAAATTTGCGACTGTCCGCTATCGGACGATGAATTCATGTTATTACCATCTTGTGTTGGAGCAATAAATGATGATATCAGTACGGTAGTACCCATGATGGCACCGCCTATGATCAATAAAACAGTTAGAAGTCTAGATGCCACATTTATTCCAATCCCAAACGAAATTACAAACAATAAAATTGATCCACCGCCAAAAATCATCCCTCTATCTTTGGCTGAAAGAGGCAAAAAGCCATCTGAATGACTTAACATCGAAACACCGACATCAAGAATATATATTACTAATAGCGCAAGTGCCACAGATACTAGGACCTCCGATGCTATTTTTCTTGTTCCTTGCATGTTATTCATTTTCACATTGGTTATTTAATTATTAAATAGTAGATACTGGTTTCTGATAGTCTACTATCATCTGCGGTTGGCCAAATAAGGATAATCGGTTGATCAAAAAGTCATAATGGTGGAAAACAAGTATTTTATACACAGCCAAATTAGGCCAAAAAAATCGTCAAAGGTAATACACAATACTGGATTTTAGTTTTGGTTATAACAGTACGACCACGATCAGAGATTTGATATCTCCCATCATAAGTGCCTAATCACTAAATCAGTCTATCTGTCTTTGCCAAAACTTGTTGAATTAGAACTCTCAGTTAATTTTGCGTTTCTTTTTTTGATTCCTGATCAATGAAATCCCCTACCAAGCGAAAACAGGGAGATATAGTACAAAATTAGAAAAAAACGCGAATGAAAAAATTCTTTATAAATAGAATAGCGTGTAAATAATAAAAGGGGATATTGGAAACAGTACTGATAAAGGGTCCAATACTACTTGAGATAAAAGGAGAATGTAACATATTAGGTGTCAAATTCAAGAATGAATGCATCGGATGGGAAAGTAGTAGAATCATTCCAGTTGAAAAAAATAACAATTCTATCTTATCGATAATTAGGGGAAGGAGTTGGAATCATCATAACTATGAGACTAATAGACACCATAAAAAATTTGGAATCTCAATTTGGAAAGACCTTGTGAGAAACGTATTGAAACAAGAAAAAAAGAGAATTGTAATAATTGGACCCTCCAATTCAGGTAAATCCACACTTTCATTGTATATGGCAAATGTGTTTATCAGCCATGGTTTAAGACCATTGTTAATAGATGCAGACGTGGGTCAAGGCGATTTGGCTCCACCAACTTGCTTGGGCGCAGCAGTAATGAATTTCCCGGAAGTAGACCTATGGAAAGTAAAAACGAATTGTACCAATTTTATTGGCGGGATTCAACCCGTTGGGTACGAATCTAAAATTATTTCAAACATTCGCCAGCAATTAGGTACCTCATTGAAGCATGATTTATCGATCATTAATACTGATGGCTATATAAAAGGGAACGGACTGGTACACAAGATCGATTTACTGAAAAAAATACGACCTGATTGCATAATATATCTTGGTGGCGCAAATATAGACAGAAATCTAATGGAATTATTTAGCCATCTTCCAAGAAACCTGAAAATGAATTTCATGTATGGAGAAAGACAGGGAGCTATAAATAACAGATCCCTCACGGAAAGATATGCTAAAAGAATAAAAACTTTTTGTAAATTTTTGACAAAGGATAAGGTAGTAATCATGAAATTAGATGTTTCTAGAATCAATTATATTTACTATAGAAATAGATTTTTTTCAGAAATAAAATACCTAAAGGGATACGAGTCTTCAAATGCAATGAATGAAGAAATATTATTTGTTCCCGATAACGAATTTCTAAAAAACCGCTTTGTGGGATTTGGAAATAAAATTGACAATGGCCTGATTTGTGGATTTGGATTGATCGATGATTTTGCGAAAGGAGTTCTTGTGGTTAAGACAAATGTCAAAGAATTTGATACAATCTTCTTAAGTGATACTAAATTAGACATAATATAAAAGTGTCAATTTGAGTCATATGTTATTGAAACGGCTTAATTGACTTAAATACCACCATTATAATATCATAGTGAATTATACCATGGTATCACAAAGCAGAACATCTAAGTCATGCATTGTTTGTAAAATGGACCTTGCAGTGATTAACACTAAGGTAAACAAGAATCAAAAATACTCTAAATACAGAGAGATAGTGTGTAATGACTGTTTTAATATATACTACCCTTAAAAGTGATGTGGTTTAGGATTCAAGAGCCTTTATCCCTTTGCAAACTTATCTACGAATTCCCCAACCAAGAGAAGATATTGATTGATAACAATATTTGACAGAACTATTTCAAGAAATAATTACTGCACTATATTCTTTACAATTCCATCATGACAATAACCACTGAATAATTTTTTTAAAAATTGATTTAAATCGATATTAGTAAATAGATAGAACTTTATTTATGTCAAGTTTTACTTTCATAAATTCAAAGAAATTAACAGATTTCATTAAAATCTTAGAAAAGGGCGTTAGCACATTATTTTACAAATACCATAAGAGTATTTAGCAACCAACTGGGAGCAGGGGTTAGAACTGAAAAATATGTTTGATGGCTATGCTTCAGTCACAGTTACGGGTAAATTGCTAAAAAAGATCGTCGTGGATTACTCTGATCTTTTAAGCGAACCTAGCAGGTTTGAAGGCCTACTCAAAGATATATACGGCTCTGAAAACAAGAAGGAAATATTTTTGCTCACAATCGCCCTTAGGGCTAGAATAACCGAGATTCGAGAGTGCAACATCTTTGATAACGATACTGAAAACAACATTTACAACATGATCACAAGATTATCCTCAGATTATGGATTGGATGATAAATCTGCTGCATGGGTGACTATTGCTTGGTCTATTGGATTTGACCTGATGACAGAAGTGGAGTATGATAGTTTAGCTAATGGTAATAGAGCAGAAAGATATTTGATGCTCGGTAATTATGTTGCGAATATGGATGAGGGCATCCAACAAGGGGAAACATCCCAGTGTAATCCAATCTCAAATCTTATAATGGTGAACGCAACCAATCTAAAACAGTTATATGAAAACGGAATAATGTTACATAACCAGGGAAAATTTGCAGAAGCGTTAGAATGCTACGACAAAGCACTAGCAATGGATTCCCAGAATTCAAATGTTTTATCAAATAAAGGGTTGTCTCTTCATAACCAGGGAAAATTTGCAGAAGCGTTAGAATGCTACGACAAAGCACTAGCAATGGATCCCCATGATGAATTCATAATCAAGAGAAGGAATAATACCAGAGAGATATTACTTAATTCTAGCAGCAATACGAGATCTGGTCAGGTTATCGGTCAAGTATCAAATTTGAATAATGGTTTAAAAAAGTCTATGAATTTGTACTTTTTAGGGATAGCAATAGCTGCACTATTATTGACAACAGGTATTGTTGCGTATATGATTTTCGGAACAGACAGATATCTTGAAGTAAATCCTCTAGGGAACAATTCCCAGTTGGTTAGTGATGAATCCACGAATAATATCGATCTATTAAATGAGGGATCTGAATCGCCGAGTATTATCTCTCATAAAGAATCAATTTCAGACTTCACAAATAATATAGAGAAAGAATTGAATCTCCAGGTAAATAGTGAAAACCAGTCCATTTTACAAAATGTTAATGCATCAAGGCTGTACTCCAATTCTGGAAATTCACAGGGTAATGACATAGAGTTTGACGGTTTAAATGGAGTGAATCAAAAGGTAGATAATTTTAAAACAGAGCTGGGTAAGGCATTGAAAAGTAACTTTGGCTGATAAAGAAATAATCTGTAAAAGAAACAGATCTTTATTGGTTTTTTATCCCAACATTAAGGGATAATATACCATTTCATATATGTTCCTAAACTGTCCTCAGTAAATAGTTCCTCATATTCAGACCAAACCTTCTGGTTCTGAAATATTTAGATACCTTCTCCTTAAAATCCTCAAAGGATG
>JBBRRF010000010.1:0-13405 GCA_038200885.1 Candidatus Nitrosocosmicus sp. | reverse complement strand
GGGGGGCTGCCTCATAGACCTTCCTTAAGGCAAAAGGTTATTCTGTGGGGGATTCCCTCATTGAAGAGGACTATTTACCATGGGCCACTAAGGCTTTGGAAGATCATAGCGATAAGATAATTCTGCCGATAGACCACAAGGTGGCTTCCTCTGATAATAGTAGTCAATACCATATAGTTGAAGCGGATATTCCAAAAAACATGAAAGGATTTGACATCGGAGATAAGACAATTCAAAAGTTTAGTTTTGAAATTCATAACAATGGCTTGGGTACAATTTTTTGGAATGGACCAATGGGGTATTTTGAAAAAGAGATATTTTCTAACGGTACTAAGAGTGTTGCTGTAAGTATGGCATTGGCATATTGGAGAGGAGTAAAGACCCTGATTGGGGGGGGTGATACCCTCGAGGCCATGAAAATATCTGGGGTATCTGAGAAGGAAGTAACTCATGTATCTACAGGAGGGGGTGCGACGCTGAGATTTTTAGCTGGAGATGAAATGCCTGGAATAGATATTTTACGCAATTGATAAAATATAAAGGGTCTGATATATTTGGATAATCAGGAGATTAATACAATATTATTTCATATTGCATTCTATCAAGCTAAACCGAGTTTACATTTTTATGTTGGGTGCAAGTAGTGACTATAATACAAACACCTGATCTGTAAACAACCGAACGATATAGTTATATCTATCCAAATTGATCTATTTTTATCATGGGTCTATCAATGACCTTTTAGCTTCACTTCAATTAATGTGCCTTCAATTAGTATAATAATAATCAAATTCTGAAATCTATACTTTCTGTTTTTTATGAATCAGCTCCTATTCTAATGTTCATTTAACTTACATTTCAATTTGTACCTTAAGACTGATTAATCATCTTATTTTGATATTAATACTCTATAGAATAAATAATTGTCCAATTAATATTATTCATTAATTTTGACTTCAGCATTAAAAACAGAACATTATGATGCCATAGTCGGAGGTGGGAGTGTTTCTGGACTTTTGGCGGCTCGCGAAATGTCGTCCAGAGGTCTTAAAGTTCTAGTTCTAGAAGAAGATCACGAAATTGGAACCCCCGAACATTGCGGAGGAGTTGTGAGCCAAAAAGCGCTTGAAAGTCTCGGAATAATCCCTAGAATGAAAACAGTAGATAACGAAATAAAGAGCGCCGTAATTCGGAGCCGGAATAGTTCTTTTGACATAAATTCTGAAAATCAAAGGGTTATAGTGATAGATAGGAGATCTTTTGATAAGGAAATAGCACTTCAAGCTCAGAAAAATGGCGCTGAGATTAACACGAGGAGTTCTATTATTTCCGTAGGTTTCGAAGAGAAACAGTTCGAAGTTAAGGTCCAAGGGGGAAAAGTATTTGGTAGCAAATTTTTTGTAGATGCGCGTGGAGTCGGAGCATTAGTAAATAGGGGCAAGAGGAACATAATCCCATCTGGACAGTTTGAAGTTTATGCCCCATGGATAATGAAAGACACCATAGAAGTTATTTTTGATTCTGATCTATATCCAGGCTTTTTTGCCTGGATTATTCCAACTGGTGAAGGAAAGGGCAAAGTAGGTATAGCAGGTAAGAACATAAATCCAAATTTATCCATAGAACGATTCTTAGAAACCCGGGGCAAGCCATATTCTATCGTCAGAAAGATTTATGCTCCCATTTGGATTAGTGGATATGTCAAGCCGTTTTTTAACGGTAAAACTGTTATTGTAGGGGATGCTGCAGGCCAGACCAAACCTACGACTGCAGGAGGAATTTTTACGGGAGGAATGGGGGGAATTTATGCTGGCTGTGCTATATCTAAATCTATATTGGATGGTGGTGATACTTCGTCTTTAGACCAGTATGAGAATGATTGGTTGAGTCGATTTGGAAGTGAGTTTGATAAGTTACTCTTATTTAGGCGAATACTTGAACGGCTAGATAATAGAGCCTTGGACAAAATATTTTCTGATATATCAAAAAACACCCTGGAAAAGATCTCTTCTACAGGGGATTTTGATTTTCATTCTTTTGCTCTCAAACGCTTCATGAATACTCGTATGACCATAAACTTGATGCGTACTCTGATGGGCAATGAATATCGCAAAATAGTTCAGGATCTAAGCAAGATATAAATGCGGTTTGCAGACCTTTAGATATCATGTCAAAGCAGTTACAATTACCTGTTTGTACCTCTTGTAACAGACCTATCATGCCTAACGATGCATGTGTAAGGTTTTATTGTCCAAATTGCGGGTATGTTATTATCTGGAGATGTCAGAGCTGTCGAGAATTTGCTAGGCCCTATAAATGTGTAGGGTGTGGATTCGAGGGACCATAATTAAAATGGCTAGACTTGTAGCACGGATCAAAATTCTACCAGCAGATTCAGAAACTGATATGGATTCATTGGCGAGTGTTCTGAAATTAAAAGTTCCTGAGGGTATGGAATTGAAGGCACATGCTAAAGAGCCAATAGCATTTGGCTTAAATGCTCTTGTGGGTGATTTCTTATTAGATGATGCTGAAGGAGAAATGGAAAAACTAGAAGAATCCATAAAAAAAATAGACGGGGCTGGAGAAATTCAAGTCATCAATATCAGCAGACAATCTGTAAAGATGAAATAATATCTAATAACTAGCATCTGGATTGATTTGAAAAAAAAAGATAAATCTCTCACTGGTTCCCACAAAGCAACAACTATCAAGATGAAAGTTGCCGAGTGTCGAATCAAGGACGTAGGAAAGAAAAAAGCGATCCTAGACCGAATTTCAATGGAGAAATTGGGGGTTTCTGACGGTGATATAATAGAGATTGCTGGGGAAAAAATAACAAGCGTTTCTGTTTTTGGTTTTGAGGATAAGACTAAAAAAAACAGTTGTATTCATATTGATGGTCAGACGCGACAAGATGCAGGTATCAGCCTTAATGACTACGTGTTGGTCAAAAAGACTGATCCTAAACCTGCTGAAAGAGTAGTATTGTCGTGCAATACTTCAAAGAATTTTTCAGATGAATTTAATTTGTATCTAAATAACCGATTTGAAGGATATCCTGTGACCAAAGGCGAACAATTCACCCTAAATTTTTTGGGGACATCATTGAAGTTTAAAGTCTATAGCACAATCCCTAGAGAGGTGGTAAAAATTACTAAGTTTACCAAAATAGTGATCAGAACGGGTATAGAAAAACTCTATCCTGATAGTTACCACGTTACATACGAGCAAATCGGTGGCTTGAAAAATCAAATCACACGTTTGAGGGAAATAGTCGAGCTTCCACTCAGACATCCAGAAGTATTTTCAAAAATAGGAATAGAACCACATAAAGGTATTCTCCTTTTTGGCCCTCCGGGATGCGGAAAAACCCTCATTGCCAAAGCATTGGCAGCTGAGTCAAAAGCAAATTTTTATATCATTAATGGACCCGAAATTGTGAACAAGTATTATGGTGAAACAGAAAGCAAACTAAGGGAGATCTTTCATAAAGCCAAAGAATCTGCTCCTAGTATTATTTTCATTGATGAAATTGATGCCATTGCACCTAAGAGAGAAGATACGTTTGGCGATGTGGAAAAAAGAGTTGTAGCACAATTATTAGCTTTAATGGACGGAATGTCTGATCGAGGAAATGTGGTTGTATTGGGCGCTACAAACAGACCAGATAGTCTGGACCCAGCTTTGAGAAGACCTGGCCGATTTGATCGTGAAATAGAAATAGGAATTCATAATGTGGATGGAAGATTCGAAATATTAAAAATCCATACTCATGAAATGCCGCTTGATTCAGACATTCAACTAAGGGATTTGGCAAAATTATTGAATGGTTATACTGGTGCGGACATCAAGGCTCTTTCCAGAGAAGCTGCAATGAAATCTATAAGAAGAACTTTAACTGATTTTGATTTGGAGAACCAAAACCAAGTGCCTTCTGAAATTTTGAACAGCATAAGAATTAATCAACAGGATTTCATCAACGCTATGAAGGAAATTATACCAACAGCGCTAAGGGAATTTTATGTTGAACCAACAACTATAACTTGGGATGAAGTCGGGGGTCTAGTTAAGGAAAAAAGCCTACTTAGGGAAAACCTGATGTCTCCAATCATTTCTCCTGAAAAATTTTTGAAAATGGGAATAAAGCCAGCTAAAGGGGCATTAATATTTGGTCCATCTGGATGTGGTAAGACTCTACTAGCTAAATCCTTTGCAAATGAAGGTTCCATGAATATCATTTTTGTTCGGGGGCCAGAAGTGTTATCAAAATGGGTAGGAGAATCAGAAAAGGCCATAAGAGAAATATTTAGGAAAGCTCGATCCTCTTCCCCATGCATAGTCGTTTTCGATGAATTGGATTCTCTTGGTCGACCACGTACCTCTGATGATATTTCTGGAAATGAAAGAGTTTTATCACAAATCTTGTCTGAAATGGATGATTCTGGTAACTTTGGGGTTATAGTAATAGGAATAACTAGCAGACCCGATCTCTTGGATACTTCGCTACTGAGACCCGGAAGATTTGATCTCATAATATTTGTAAATCCACCGGATGAGATTTCTCGGAACGACATTTTATTAAAAATTACCTCTGGCATGCCTATATCTTCTGATGTGGATTTGAACAAGATATCGTCGCTAACCAAAGGATTTAGTGGAGCAGATTTAGTGGCCCTTTGTAGATTTGCAGCAATTAATGCAATTCACAAGAATTCGGACATGATCTTTAATGTCGATTTCGAAGAGGCACTTAACACCGTAAAACCATCAATAACAAATGATATACATAACTGGTATTCATCAATAGAAAAGAAATTGACAACCGCAATTCCAAAATTTCATGACAAGATATTTTATGGTTAAATAGCTAATAAAAAAAATTTTATTTCTAAACCTATAATATGCTCTACGTTAGAATTGATAATGTGAATTACCCTATAAGAAATATTATATTTGAAAAGATTAAACAGCTAGGTACTACTACCGATCAGGATTTACTTAATTCTATGTCTAAAGATGGCGTTAGTGTATTAGAAGACGAATTTAACAAAGTATTGTTGGACTTGGAAATTTATGGCCTCATTAGGGTCAGTTGGTTGACAAAAGATAAGAAAAGAATTGAATTAACAGAAAGAAAAATTAATTGAGCTCCTCTTTTAGCGTCCAAATCTTACTAAAATCTGAAGTACCACAACGAATCAAGGGCAATTGCTACAAAAATTATTACTAGATAGGGTGCTGTTACCTTGTATGCTTTCCATGCTAGTTCTGGAGTTGGATTCTTTAAAAGTTTGTAATGGTAGAAAGTCATTAGTGATCCAGACACCGCTGCTACACCTAAATATAAAACTCCTAATCCAAAAAAATACAATGAAAGCGAATAGGGAATTAATATCAAAGAATTTATGAAAATATATTTAGCCGTTACTTGATTACCGTATATAACCGGAAGCATGGGTACTTTCGCTTTTGAATATTCTTCCTTTGCTTTGATGGCCAAGCACCAGAAATGTGGTGGTGTCCACATAAAGACAATCCATCCTACCAAAAATCCTAAAATATCTATACTATTTGTGGTTGTTGCCCAACCTGCCATAGCAGCTGCACTTCCTGCGAATCCTCCAATTACAATATTCCAAACATTCCTTCTCTTAAGAAGTAACGTGTAAATGACTACGTAGAAAAAAATTCCCAACCCTATCATAAAAGTTGCCACCGGATTTAATGTGAACCATGCGATGGTAACTGATATAACACACAAAGCCAGGCCATATATCAAAACATTATTTGCCTTTAATCTACCTGATGGAATCGGTCTCTTTGCTGTCCTTACCATCAAATTGTCAATATTCTTATCATAAAATTGATTAATTGCGCTTGCTCCCATTGAGGAAAGGGATCCACTGATGATTAGAAACAATAATTTCCATCCAGAAATATCCCATGCCAAGTTTGGTGTACCGTCAAATCTAGTCGCTGCAAGCATAGAGGTAACCGCTGTAATGACAAGTACAATTACAATTCGCGGCTTTGAAACCTCGATATAATCTTTAATCGCAGAAGATTCTACCCGACCACTCAATGACACAAGTTTTCAATATTAAAGACTCTAATCCTGAATTTAACTCATTCGATGCACAATTATTTTGAATAAAGGCACAATTATCGCATATCTCTTTTTTTATCTATTTCTTGAATTTTTTCCTTGAGGTCTTCTAGTTGGCCGGTAGACCATTTTACAAATCCTTCTATTAATTCTTGGGGCATATTATTTCTTTGAGATACAATTATGAAGCCTGCGAAAATTTTTTCGTATGTTTTGCAACAAACAGCCATATTTGTTATCGCATCATTGATAAAATCATTTTTATTGTTCTTTATATAATTCTCCTTAAATTCATCGAGCAATCTATTAGTTCTTTTAGTTATTTCATCTATACCGACGGTATCTTCATATTTTTTATCATTATCGACCAACTTGACTGTAGAATTATTGTCAAAAGAATATTTATTAATGTATATAATAAATCAGGTGTCAAACAGTCCCGATATTTGTAATTTAGGTCAGATACCCTAGTGCTATCATCATTATTTTATCAGACAAATGTATCATCATTCCCATGGATCTCACTCAGATGTATCAATTCTTATATTTGTTTATTTTTTTTTACAGTATAATTATTTTTTATTCACTATCTTTTTTTTATCTTGTTTTTTTATCTTGCTAGTATGTCCGATTTAGATATGATCTATAATGATATTAATTCTTTTGGATCAGCAGGAGTCAAGAAATCTGAATTAAAGAAAAAATATCCTGAGGATAATTTTGAGGATACCTTGAATGAACTAACTTCACAGGATAAAATATGCATATCTAAAAAAGGAACATATGTTTATTGCTGGGGTAAGGAGTATTATCTAGATCATTTACTCTTATCAGATATAAAATTCAAATTTCTATACGATTCTATTATAGGCATTCAAAAGAAGCTAAACAACTACTCTGATAGCATATTTAAATATGTAGAAAAAATTGACTGCGAATTAATAGAAGTTAAGAATTCCTTCAATAGAATCGAAGATAAAATAAATAACATAAAAGTTGATTCTAGTAACATAGATTATAATAATAATCAAATATCTATTGATACATTTAAAGAATACTTTGACAAAGTAATTGCAAATCGTTCGACTTCAATTGGGTGGGTAGAACTCTCTTCAGTTAAGGATGAGTTGTGTGAGTCCTGCGATCTTTCTAACAATGAATTTTACAGCCTTGTAAGTGAACTCATTGAGTTGCATCCAGAAAAATATGAATTATCATCTGGAGGTTATGAAGGAGTCGTGTTAAGAGGAATAGTCCATGGATTTGTGAGGTGTATTTGATGGCACCATACAATCTAACCGTCAATCCTTTTCCTAGTAGTCCCACACCCACATTATCCAGTGCCAATATACTCGGGGGGAAAAGGCACATTGCGGCGTTAAATTCAATTAAGGATTGCTTGAACGAATTGAACTTGAAATCAAATAGTACGGAGCCTCTAAATGAAGATCTTTTCAAGATAATCTCAGTAATCCAAGATGTGGGATCAGGTAAAACACATTTAGCGCTGCACATGAGAACTTTGTCTGAAATCAATGATAAATCAATTATTTCGTACGTCGACCTAACTCAAGTTCAACCCAGGGAAATTGATAATTTCTTTCATTCTATTGTAAGGGGATTTGGGAAAGAATACTATGATTCTATAAAGGTAAAGCTAATTGATTACCTGAAAGATAGTTATGTCCAGAATCCAAAGTTAGTAAAGAAGATAGTCAAATACGGGTTTTTTGATACACTCAAAGGTAACTCAATTTCTGACAAGATAGAACAACTGGGTGAAAGAAAAATACGAATATCTTACGAACATTTATTTGAATTAATGTCAAGTGATTTTACCAAAATAGAGATACATTTAATTACTGAAATTATCAAGACAGGCACATTAAACTATTCTGATTTGAAAACCTTTGACAATCTTACAATGGTCTTGACCAACTTGGCCATGATCAACTATAAATTGTTCAAAAAAATTACTATTTTTCAGATAGATGAGTTTGACACCAACTTAAATTCCTTGGATTATTTGAAGGGATTAATTAATTCTCACGTTCCTTATGCCTTGTTTATGATAGTAACTACCCCTTCCTTGTATGCTGATATTTCCAAGATCAATCCATCACTTTTCGATCGTCTAGAAAAAGCAAACTATAAAATTGATTTGGCAGGATCCAATTCCTTCGACGAAATAAATAGCATTGTTCTTCAATATGTGCTGCATTACAACAGTGAACTTTCATCATCAGAAAGGAAAGATCTTTCATCAAAAATAAAAATAATTTATGATGAATTTCCAGACTTTCGGAACATAAGATCTATCTTAAATGTCTTATATCATGCCTTCGAAATGTCTTTGAAGAAGAATTCTTCAAATATAGACGAACAATCAATAGAGGAGACGATAAAAAATGTCTACCCAGGGTTGCGTTTGAGAGGAAGTATCATGGGAATACCGATATCGGATTTTATTAAAATGAGAAAAATATCAGTTGATAAAGATATTGTAGAATCGAATGTAAAAGACGCCGTCAGAAATTTGATAAGTTATTTTGATGAATTGGGAACCGTAAAAAAATATGATGATAAGATCGATATCGATTATTTAGATGCAATATATAACGATCAAATGGGAAAAAAGGTGGGCATATCGATTGCAGTGGATTCTGATAAGAACAAGAACTTTGACAAGATTGTTAAAAGTACTAAAAAGAACCCTGTAGTTGATAAATTAGTAATATTGACTACTAATATTACAAACATAAAAAAAAATGGTACTACCCTAGTAACCATTGACAAATGGAAACTAGCTGATTTGCTCTATTTTAGCAAGAAATACAATAATGACGAAATCAAATCAGAGGATCCTCAAAAGGCAATACTGCTCGCAAAATCTATCCAAATTTGCTGACCCACGATCACTAGTCTCCTGTTTGTATTTATGATCTAATTTATATTTTATTAATTTTCAAGTTGTTGTGTAGACTTGAATAAAAACTTGAATTCCCTAGAAGATTTCCTAGCCAATGTTCATAAATTAGGTTTTTCTGTAATTGACTATAATGGGATTAAAGTGCCCTGCTTACTCATAGATAATGTTCAGTTCGAAAATATTATTAGTAAATCATACGGCAAGCCTAACATGATTGATACTAACTTAAATATTTATGATGATGGCCACCATGTATTTGTAAATTTGAATATAAACTTTCTTAATACCGATCTTGAATTTGATTTCTTATTATTCGCAAATGAAAGTATCGATTTTTTTAAATTTCTTTCAACGGCTGGAATGTTAGGCATTGCACCACATGAATCAAAAATTAGTAATATTTTTTTCGTTCAATTACCCAAGAAAGATCGAGCTGAAAAAGCATTTGAGTTAATTAAATCAAAACTCAATTAAGGTAAGAAATGTTTTTCTTATTTTGACCTTTTGAATCCGAATACAGTTATTTGTATTTTCTATATATTTATTTTAAATAACCGATTGGTTTTTCAATTATTGTTCTAATTTGAAGCATAGAAATAGGAAACCACACGGTAATAAAACTAATTATCGCAAGCTACTAATTATGGCTGTTCTATTTGGGGCACTTTTAGTAGGAGGCTCAATTACAGCATTTTCTAATTTTGGAAACAAAAGTAAATCATCCTCTTCTAATCCTGCTGATACCCAGAATTTGATTTCCAATTTGACTACTCCGGTGATTCCAGGTGCCGAAGCGATTGGGGAGGATAATGCCATCATAAATATTATCGAGTTTGGCGACTACCAATGTCCATTTTGTGCCAGATTCAATCAAGAAACCAAGGATCAACTTGTTTCGAAATACGTTGATACGGGGATAGTGAGATTTGGTTTCAAGGATCTGGTCATCAACGACTTACCCAAGGATAAACTATCTACACTTGGTGCAGAGGCCTCATATTGTGCAGCTGAGCAGAACAAGTATTGGGATTATCATGATGAGGTTTATAGAAATTCAAGAGGAGAAAACACTGGTTGGATAAGTACTGACAGTCTGGTAGGATTTGCCAAAAATGTAAACATGCCAAACATTTCGCAATTCACAGATTGCTTGAATTCACATAAATTCAACCAACTTGTGGTACAAAATGATATGTTCGCTAAAAATCTAGGGCTGGCAAGTACCCCTACATTCCTTATTCTTAAGGATAATTCAACTAAAATAGCGGCTCTCGAGGGTGCTCAACCAATAAATGTCTTTGATGATGTGATTGCTCAATTTTTGAATAATACCCTCTAAACCTTTTTTTATTTTTTTTGGTAAAAGTTTTGCGTGCCACATACCTTGGACATATTACGGATTAAAATAAAGATGAATTTTTATTTACAATTCCAATTATCGTATCTAGTTCTTGAACATTCCTTTCTAATAATTAATAATAATGGCTTATACATTAGAGATCGAGCAAAAAAAATAATCATGGTTTAGAAATAGATATAAAAAATCAAGCTGATACTATTAACGTTACTAGCTATAGTATAATATTGAGCAAAAGTATGATATTTTGATATTAAAATACATTACGTTTTCAAATGTTTTCTTTATTGTATTCTAATGTGTCCACTGAGATAGGCTTTGTCAAAACTTGACTTCGATTTTCGAAAAATCATCAATTTGTTCTGATTTTCAATTCGTTGTCTTTAGAGTTCATTGAGTATATCTATTCCGGTGTAGCTTGGAATGACTATGTCTGGTAATATAAGGTCAAATTTTTGATTTTCGTCTTTGAAAGCCTTAACCGACCCTCATCCACTATTTTTCATTAAATAATTTCAAATTCGAAAAAATCCTTCACGGCTTAGGTTATACTTTCATTGTCATTCATTATCCATACCTTCACAGTCGACAAAGAGCATTTCATATTTTTCGTTTAATGCTTTCTTCGGGTTAAAACACATCAAGGGAAAACTCGAATAATGTACCATTTCGATAAGAAGTATCGATCCAAATTTTGCCCCCGTGGGATTCTATTATACCTTTACATATTGCTAACCCTAACCCAGTTCCATCAAATTTTCTTCTAAAACCCTTATCTATTTGGTAATATTTCTTAAATAGTCTTTCTATATTTTCTGGCTGTATCCCAATACCCTTATCTTCTACAGTAAATATGACTGATTTGTTATGTTTATTAACTTTATCTTTAAAGCTCACTTGGAATCATGTCTTCATCGACTCGGATGGTAATTTCTCCACAGTGCTCATGGACGTGATTAGCCGCATTATTTTCCAAGTTGAATAATACTTGGCTAATTCTAACTGGGTCGCATAATACACTACCAGTGGCATTAACTATTGAAATAAACCAGATATTTTTGTATATCATTAATGGGAACAATCCTAACATGTCGTTTACCTCTAATTCTAAAATATTGGCAATCTTCTTGTTAATGGGAAGACTATTCATTTCTAACTTATACGCAGTAAAAATATCATCTATGATGGTCTCTAGTTTGAAGATATTCCTATGCACAATGGTGAGTGATTTTCTTTGGAATTCGTTTAGATTTGATGATTTATTTGGGTTTACCCAAGATAACTATTTATTCGACCTATTCTTCAATGTCGGATATCCGACAATCGGATTTGTCATATTGACACGAATTTTTTATTTGAATATTCATAACAGAAATGATTAACTAAATAACTATTTATCCCTCCAAATTGTGCACATTAGAAACCAAAATACTATTGAAACTATCTAGGGGAAAGCTATTCATATAATATACTATTTTGCAATTAATAATTCCTATCCTGAAATTGGGGAATGATTCATCTTTAGAAATCCAAATTTTAATAAATCTGCGGTTAGATCACAACAAAGTAATAGGATTTAAAGTAGAACTCCGACAACAATACCAGGCCTCCACTCACTACAAAATTTTCTCTTTGAAAAAAGGAAGAATAGAATTGAAATAACTTTTTGAGTACATACACAAAAGACATAAGCTAGTAGAGACAATCGATACCAAAAAAATGATAAATTTATAATCAATTAGGTTAAGACATTCATTTATTTTTAATCCGTACCCACTATTTGGCCTGTTATTTCACCATCGGGATTCTGTTGAGTGTGGATATTAACATATGTAGTTCCATTTTCTATTGCACTTTTCAAATCTACCATTGTTTTTCCTTGCATTGGACCTTCAAAGTTACCTGCAGTAAATCTGTGTTTTTCAGTAACATATTCTCGGGGAGAATCATACTTAAATAAAGTTACTACTATTGGACCATTTTCGCCTTGGGCTCCACTATGTATATGCCCTTGCGTTGCTCCCTGAATTGCGGTAGTGTTCATATAATAATCAAATGTTTCGTTATTAGGGATAACTGGAACAAATATTGCTTCTCCGGTTACTTGTGTATCGACTGGTGGTACTTACTGTTATCCGGTGAGATTTGTAGCAAAATCATGGGCAGCAAAAACTAATGATGTACTTTAAATTGATGCGTTTGTTAACATACTGCCTACTGCTAAAACTATGGCCCTCGGTGCTATAGTGTTTTTTTATTGCCATCCAAATATTGTCAATGACCTACTATACAATCACTTAGTCAATTTGTCCTATTTATTGAGAATCTAATTTTGGAACATATTAGTTATGAGCTATTTGTTAGAATACGACATCAAATGAAACATTACTCGAGAAGTATCAATGAAGATAGTATTAATAGAAAATGCAAAGTGTGATGCTTGCGTTATTTTTGAGTTTAATACTTTTTAATTCAATTGATTGCCCACACATTCTTTCTTGTTCAAGATTGCTTTGTCGCCTAACTCAATCTATTTAGCTTAGATTAGGATCTACATTTTCAATGGTTGATTGGACTTCCTATAACCGCTCGCTAGTTCGAGGTGGTGAGATTCTTTTCTCATACGATTTTCTTGATACTTAGGGCTGTGAGTTAGAGATAATGAATAAGAACTAAATAGGTAAACCATTTGTATTTCCTCATTATTTCATCCTGGCCATTGGTTACATCCATTACTCACTTCATCTTCCTTACCGACAAACTGAAGGCATTATCAAGGCTACTGGAAAAAGGTTACCTACTGTTAATCCACCTAGTTATGGTCGCATTCGTAGAAGAATCAACAGGTTAAGCATCGATATTAAAAGAGACAAGACAGATGATGAGGAAGAGGATGATGACCTTGTAATCGCGATAGATAGTACGGGTATCAAGGTAACCAACAGGGGTCAGTGGATGGATGAGAAATGGGATTTACAGAATAAAAAAGGCTATCTCAAAATCCACATAG
>JBBRRF010000009.1:0-13948 GCA_038200885.1 Candidatus Nitrosocosmicus sp. | reverse complement strand
GGCGAATCTGAAAGAGGGGTCAGAGAAATTTTCCGACGTGCAAGGCAAGCCGCACCATGTGTTGTTTTCTTTGATGAAATAGATTCAATCGCACCAGTAAGAGGTCTGGGAGGTGATCGCATGGTAACCGAAAGGGTCGTTTCGCAACTATTAACCGAATTGGATGGAATTCAACAATTAACCAGTGTAGTTATTATTGCCGCAACTAACCGATCGGACATGATCGATCCTGCATTGTTGAGACCAGGTAGATTTGACAAGATAGTGTATGTGCCCTTACCTGACAAGGCTACAAGAAAGAAAATATTGGAAATTCATTCATCAGAAAAACCTATTTCTGACATCGTTGATTTCGATAGAATCGCTGAAATTACAGATGGATTTAGCGGAGCTGATGTATCTGCTGTTGCAAATACGGCGGTTTCACTCGTGTTGCACGAGTATCTTCAAAAATATAGTAGTCCTGAGGACGCTGCAAAACATGCATCGGAGGCACATGTTACAATGAAACATTTCGAAGATGCTGTTAAGAAAATAAAAACTCAAAGAGATAGTAAGTCGGGTGAGAAAGTTACAGTACCTTACTATAGGTAATTTTTCTATTTTCCACCATATTTTGATTTCTTTATTAGTTGAAAAAAGTCATATTCTTATATTTTTTATTGATATTGCATAAAAATTATTATAAATTATTTAACATAATTATTAAAATGAAAATAATTTTTAGGGGCAATGTTTTTAAGTATAATTTCTTGAATAACTTTCACAAAAAGAATGGTCGAAAATGCACTACAGATTATTCAAAACAAAGTAACATTATCTAAGATTAATCGTTTTTTTACAGACGAAGAAATTAACCAGTTGGTTGAAAAATATGGTACTCCCTTATATCTAGTAGACGAAGAGGCTCTGCATGATAAAGTTTTGGAACTTAACGGAGCTTATGAAAAATTTCATGGTCATGTAAAGATTGCCTATTCAATTAAAGCTAATTTTAATCCATCTATTCTTAAAACATTCATGAAAGACAATATTACTTTTGATCTTACTTCTCTGGGTGAATTGTTTTTTATAAGGAAATTAAACATTAATCCTGAAAATATTGTCTACACAAGTGTAACAGAAGAACTGGATGAATATAAGCAAGTCCTTTCTTATGGGATTACGAGAATTGTCGTTAGTTCTTACTTTGGATTAGTTAATTTGTCTCAAGCTGCTAACGTTGTTGGCATTATTCCTAAAGTAATGGTACGTATGAATCCTGAAGTAGGTGTTAAAGCCGAGGTCCGTGCATCTTACAAAAATGGCAAATTTGGAGTTCCTTTAAACGGTGGGAAAGTTGATTCAGCTTATTTCATTGTTAAATCCATTTTTGATAATCCCTTATTGGAGTTTGAAGGTTTTCATTTTCATCTGGGGTCTCAAATTACCGACTTTGTATGTTATGTTAATGCTCTAGACCGACTAAATTCATTATTAAATAAACTAAAAAAAGAAATCCCCCATTTTTCATTAAAAACACTGGATATCGGTGGCGGGACTCCTGTATTTTATAACGAGCCCGTTCCTACCCCAAGCGAAATGTCGTCTGTTTATATAGAAAAACTGAATAATCTAGTGTCCTCTCATGGTAAATTTACACTAATGATAGAGAGTGGTAGATACCTAGTTGCAGAATCGTCTATAATGGTATCAAAGATTGTCAACACTAAAGAATACAATGATCATAAAATAGTTATTTTAGATACAGGATACCATCTTTTGTTAGATGCTGCTTTACTTAAACAAGAATATCCTCAGGAAGTGATATCAAACAACACCAACACCAATAATCATATTTACTTTTCCAATTCTAACAAACAGTATACTGGGAAGAATATTCATCTTGTGGGAAGGTTGTGTGACACTTTAGATGTTTTTCCTACCTCAAAACTATCCGACCTGTCATATGCGAGCGTTGGAAATTATATTTTGTTTTATAATGTGGGAGCTTATTCTCTAGTGTTTAATATGCCATTTCATTGTCAAACTAAGCCCCCAGTTCTGATGAAAACTTGTGAGGGTGATATAAAATTAATAAGAAAAGGTACCTCTTATAAGGATCTTTATGAAGAAGAAGGCGGCTTAATTCCATAACATTTTTTGTATGATTCAAATATCATGTGGTGGTTTTGACTTTGATAAATTATACTAGAGTCCACATTTTTGTAAGTGGAAAGGTACAAGGGGTATATTATCGTCAAAACACTGCACAAAAGGCACAGGAGCTAGGTATCGTTGGTTGGGTTAGAAATTTGTCAGACGGACGGGTAGAATCTGTAATGGAGGGTTTGGATGTCGATATTGATAAAATGCTTAGTTGGTGTAAGTCGGGACCTAAAGATGCCGTAGTGACAGATATTGAAATTATGAATGAGGGATATAAGAAGGAGTTTTTCACTTTTGATATCGTCAAAACACTTTAGATAGATGATGAATGTTCCTCTAACAAGTAATACTTTTAGTTTTAAATTTTAGAATATTGTTACTGTTACTGTTTTATTTTTACAATACTATCTTAACTTAACATTATGGTCTTACTAATATGTTATTTTTCTCTAGGTATTTTTTAACCTCTTTTAACTTTGCCTTATTAAAATGGAACAGAGATGCTGCCAATGCTGCATCGACATCTGTTTTTTTATACACTTTTAGTATATCATCAACCGATCCGCATCCTCCTGAGGCTATAACAGGAATATTTATTTTATCACAAATCGCATCAATTAATTCAATATCGTATCCATTTTCTGTCCCGTCTGTATCTATGCTTGTCAAAAGTATTTCTCCTGCTCCCATTTTTTCAACTTTTTTAGCCCATTGGATCGCATCAATTCCAGTAGATTTTTTCCCACCAAAAATCTTGATTTCAAACCAATATTTTTTCCCATCCTTGGAAAAAAAATTTTTCCCACCTTGATCATAGTTTCTTTTTACATCCAAAGCAACTACTATACACTGCTTTCCGAAAATATACATTAATTCCTGAATCAATTCCGGGTCTACTACTGCTGCGGTATTTATTGAAACCCTGTCTGCACCACTCAAGAGTAGATTACGTGCATCTTCCAATGTCTTTATGCCGCCCCCAACCGTAAATGGTATGTTTATTACACTAGCTACATTTTTTACAATATCTTTCATTGTTTTACGATGTTCCTCAGCCGCAGTAATGTCTAAAAATATTAATTCATCGGCGCCTTCGTCGCTATATTGTTTGGCTAATTTGACAGGATCTCCCGCATCCTTCAGTTCCTTAAAGTTAATACCTTTTACAACTCTACCCTTATTTACATCCAGACAGGGAATAATTCTTTTTGCCACTGCCATATTAAATCAATTCTTGAACATGTTCTATTTTCAATTTCTCGTCGTACAATGCTTTCCCTAAGATTACTGCATAACAATTAACGTTCCTTAACTTTAATATATCTATTATATTGCTGACTCCTCCGCTAGAAACTATTTTTATACCTTTAAAGGTATTATTTATTTTGATTAGTGTTTCTATATCAGGACCTTCCAAAGTGCCATCTTTGTCAATATTTGTCAGCAAGAACTCATTAATACCTAGTTCTTGGTAAAACCTGATGGCATCAAATAATTTTATACCTGAAAATTCCTTCCATCCAGAGATCATTACATTTTCTTTATTATGATCTACTGAAATTATAATCCGATTTAGTCTTTTCTTTGATATCTTTTGTATCATCTCAGGTTGTTTGAAAGCAAATGTTCCTATGACAACCTTTATTGGCTTTTTAATGTCTAAGAATCTATTTATACTGTTAATAGTTCGGATACCGCCTGCAACCTGTACTGGAATGTTTACCGAATCAATTATTTTTATTATTATTTCGCTATTGTTCTTTCCTGTATTCAAAGCTGCATTTAGATCAACTATGTGTAACATATCAACCCCTTTGGATTCCCATTTTTTTGCTACTTCTAATGGATTGTCATCGTACACGGTTTTATTTTCTAATTTACCATTAACCAATCTTACTACTTGGCCATCTAATAGATCAATTGCTGCGATGCTTTTCATTTTGATCGTTCGCAAATATTTATAAAGTTTTTAATCATTTTTTCGCCAATTGTACTTGATTTTTCTGGATGAAATTGTGTACAATAAATACTGTTAATTTCTATTGAGGCCGGGATGTGTACTCCGTAATTCGATCTTGATGTTATTATGTCGCTATTTTTAGGTGTAGTATAATAAGAATGTACAAAATAGACCCAAGATTTATTTGGTATTCCTTCAAATAATTTACTCTTCTTATCTGTTATCTCCAAACTATTCCATCCTATATGAGGGATTTTTACTAAGTTTTTGGGGAGGGATAACACTTCTCCTTCAATTATGTCAAGTCCTACTAATTGTCCCTCTTCACTTTTCTCAAATAACATCTCCATTCCCAAGCATATTCCCAAGACTGGAATGTTTTTTTCCATAAATCGGGAGAATCCCGTTTTACATTTGTTTATTGAAATAATTGCTGGATCAAAATTTCCAACACCGGGTAATACTATTCCATCCACTTCTGATGATTCTTCAAAATCATTTATGATTGATACCCGTGCTCCGTTTCTTTGCAAGGATGATTGAAGACTAAAAATATTTCCGGCTCCATAATCAAAAATTGATATTTTCACCATATACTACATCATCCCTTTGGTGGTAGGACCTCCCTCGCTATTTGGATCAATCCCGATGGCGTTCCTTAATGCAACTGCGGTGGCTTTTATGGCCGATTCGATTTTATGGTGATCATTTGTTCCATAATGTACGATAATATGGATGCAACAATTAATATTTCCAATAAATGATTGAAAAAAATGAATAATGTCTTCTTGTGAAATATTCTCAATCTTTTCTCTTTCTAATTTCATGTCGATGTGACTATATTGTCTCTTTATCAGATCTACGGCGACGCTTGAAACGGATTCATCCATCGGAACTGTGGCATTTCCAAAACGATTAATGCTATCTCTCTTGCCGAGAGCCTTATCAATGGCTTGGCCTAATACGATGCCTGTATCTTCTATTAGATGATGCTTGATACCGTCTTCACTTTTTGCTTTCAAATCAATGTCAATCTTACTGTGTTTTGAAAAAGATACTACAATATGATTTAAAAAATCGATCCCTGTATTAACGTTTGAATTTCCTTTTCCGTCTAAATTGATTTTAGTCACTATATTTACTTCCTTCGTCCTTCTTTCAATTTCACACGTACGTTGATGATCCTCAATAATCACTATGTGCTTTTAATTTTTTGTATTATTTAATATATTTGGTAAATCGTTTACATTTTTAATGATTACATCTGCATTATTTGATTTTAGCAGTCTTTTCTTATCATTTGATCTTTTGTTATTTTCACCATCCCCATCACCATAGACTCCGCAAAAAAATATTCTATCCTCTGTTGATTGCTTCCTAAAATTTTCTACCATTAGAAGATCTGCAATGGAGTCTCCCACATACAACGCACTAGTTAATTTTAAATTATCAAATACCTTGTGTAGGGAAAATGCATTAGGTTTGGAAAATTCTCTATTTTCATCCTCTAAAAACACACAAGCATTTTCATTAAAGTAATCTATGAGACTGTTAAGAGTGAAATAAGAAGCAATTTTGCTCCGTCCGGATATCAATCCCAAATTTCCATTAAATTTCTTTGAAAGAAGACTTATTGTACTCTCTTTAATTATTAGAATATCCTTGTTTATGAGTGGCTCTTCACAATAATATATCGGCTCCTTATTGAACCGCTTTTTATATAAAATTGGACCATAAAAGATTTCATTAAAAAGAGTGGAAATCGTATCGTCATCGCTTGGATATCTTAATTCTTTTGTTATGGATGTTATATTTCCGATCTTCTCGAGCTCTTTTTCTACCGAATCTTTGCCTTTATCATCTAATTTCTTCAATATACTATGAAAAACTTGAATGGTCTTGTCTGTATTCATTTCATTAATTAAGATACAATATAAAATTATTAGGATTATTGAATAAGCGGTATCAATATCATTGTTAAATCCGCCCGTATTTCGAAGTTTTGAAATCATGTCCTGAAAAGGAAAGTTAGATAAATTTATTTTAAAACTCTTAATTAGAATAAACTGGACTGTTTTTATTATCGCTTCATCATATGATTTCTTTACGTCAACTAATACACCATCTATATCAAAGATAATCGCTTCACATTCTGAAAAATTGATTTTCTTATTAGTCAACTTTATAGCTATAGTTAATTAATAATCAATAATTAATATCCTGTTATAATCTTGTGTATGTATAATTTAATCGACTATAGTATGATAATATAGAATAATCAACAATATAAGTTATATAATACAATCTTCTATATTATTGTGTGAAATATCGGAATAGGACCGAAATAATTTCTAATATTCTAAATGCCGCTAATGGAGGCATTTCAAAAACTAAAATAATGTACAAGGCCTTTCTATCATATGCTCAGATAAAGGAATATTTGCCTATACTATTAGAAAATAACTTGTTGGCTCTTGGCACCGACGGCAAATACAGGACTACTGAAAAGGGTATTAGGTTCCTAAAGATGAATGAGGAGATTCAAGAATTAATCGAATCAAAATCACTTCAGGATGATTTTACCTAAATATCATATTCCGATATGAATAATTTACTAAAATATAGTTTGATCTTAATAAAATAGGGCTTCAGCTTATCAAATAACCTTATTTTTAGCATGAATATAAAAAGCAATATATTGTTATGGTAAGAAATAGAGATGGATTTAGACAATGCTAGTTGTTAAAGTTTTTCATCTAGGAATCTTATTTACTGTTTTTATCTTTACAATTCATATTAATTCTGTTTATGCTACAGTTGATGCTACAGTTGATGCCAAAAATAACAATAGTTCTCCAACCGGTAATAACACCTCATCTATAAAGCCTGATAATTACGCTATTAAAGTGGGAGAAGGAAATAAAACTTTATCCTTTACAAAGTATTTTCCTGATTATGTAGAAATAACTGCCGGGGATAGTATAACGTGGTATAACGGGGTCGATGTTCCAAATCCTCATACTGTTACCTTTATAAGAGATTTAGATAATATCGAAAAGATCGGAGTTCCATTCTACGTTTCTAATAACACGCAATTTATCCCTGTATTAGATGATCTGGGAGAGCCATTGGAAGAAACGACTGGTAATGGAACACGAATTGTTATGATGTTAAATGCAAGAGCATTAACTCCCACTGTAATTACAGCAGATGATAAAGTAATGGAACTAAAAAAAGATTCTATATATGCTTTTAATGGAAGTGAAAAATTTGTTAACTCTGGACCGTTGCTATCTTTGGATAAGAAACAGATCTTTGATTACTCTTTTAGCAGCTCATTCACTGTTGTATTTAATAAACCTGGATTTTTTGAATATTCCTGTCTATTTCATCCTTGGATGATTGGAAAGATATTAGTGAAACCCTAAGTAGCTATATACTACCTTCTTAAAATTTACCTTTCATCATCTAACTATATATTTTCTAACCTTTTTCATACTTCTATCATTGACACGAAATATTGATCTCGATTCTCACGATAGCTCCGATAAAAGCTATAGTGGAAATTCTCAAAAATTTTTAAACAAATTTAAAGTTAGCGTAGGTGATGAAGTGAAAATAGTTACTAAAAAAGCAAAATTTTTTGGCATTATTCTACCCCGATATGAAACATTTAGTGACAAATATATCGTATTAAAATTGAAAAGCGGTTACAATATTGGAATTGAAATAGAAAATATTATAGAAATTATTAATAAGAATGTTGATCAATTATCCAAAAAACCTGTAGCAAAATCAGATCCAAGTGATAATGCCCCTGCTAACGATGATAATAATAGCCACAATTTGTTCGATAAAATGAATAGTTCTAAATTATTACCAAAAATATTGCTAATTAGCACAGGTGGCACTATTGCAAGTAAAATTGATTATAGAACAGGTGGTGTAACTTCACTTTTGACTGCATCCGAATTATATTCTGCTTTTCCAGAACTTTCTGACTATGGATACATTTATCCTGAATTCTTATTCAACGAATATAGTGAAAACATGAATCCCCATCATTGGTCTGCCCTAGCGGATAGAATTTCATTTGCTATCAGCAACGAACACTATGATGGAATTATTATATCTCACGGTACGGATACCATGCATTATACTTCCTCTGCATTAAGTTTCGCGCTCCAAAATATCCCAATTCCTGTAGTTTTGGTTGGTTCTCAGAGATCATCCGATAGACCTTCTTCAGACGCATTCAGCAATCTAGTTGGTGCAATAAGATTTATCAAGGATGCAAGATATTCAGGCATTTTTGTTTGTATGCACCATAATACTTCAGATGAAGTAATTGCATGTCATCTTGGGACACGAGTGAGAAAAAACCATACCAGCAAACGTGATGCATTTAAATCGCTCAATGGTATGCCTTTTGCCTTGATTGAGAATTCAGACATAAAATACAACAAGTTATTACACAACGGAAGAATAGAACGTGCGAATATTTCAAAAAATTTTACTTCAAGGACGGCTTTTAGCGATAAAGTGTTTCTATTGAAATTCTATCCTGGATTTAGTTCTTCATTTCTTGAGAACTTTTTACAGATGGATTATAAAGTCGTTATATTGGAGGGGACTGGGCTTGGACATGTGAGTAAAGACTGCTTTCCTATTTTAGAAAAACTAATAAATTCAGGCATTTTTGTTTTTATGACTTCACAATGTATATTTGGTACGGTACAGATGACCGTCTATGATACCGGCAGAGACCTTTTGGGTTTGGGTGTTATCCCTCTTTCAAATATGAGTTCAGAAACCGCTGTCGTTAAAGCAATGTGGGCATTAGGTAATAATACGGGTTCCGAGGATTTTGTTAGGATCATGAAAACTGATTGTTCTAATGAAATTTCTAATATGTTGCCACTAGTTTAATAGGTTTAAAGAGGACGAGTTTGATGAATCTAGATATCGACAAATTAAACGTAAAGGTTGGCTTTGAAATACATCAACAACTAAGTACATCGTCTAAACTCTTTTGTAATTGCAAAGGCGATGGATCCAACGACGAGGGTTATGATTTCAACTTTATTCGAGTTTTGAGACCTACAAAAAGTGAATTGGGTGATTTTGACAAAGCTGCATTATTTGAACACGCCAAAATGAATTCAATCAAGTATTATTCTAAAGTAGGATATAGCTGTTTAGTAGAAGCTGACGAGGAGCCCCCACATGAAGTAAGCAAAGATGCACTTGAAACAACATTGTTGTTTTCACTTGCTCTAAATTCAAATATTGTTGATGAAATTCATGTCATGAGGAAATTAGTGATAGATGGCTCTAATGTCAGTGGATTTCAAAGAACTATGTTGATATCAACTGGAGGTTACTTAGAAGTCGATAATTTCAACAAGATAGGTGTTCAGGGTATATGTTTAGAAGAGGATGCAGCAAAATTAATTTCTACCAATCCTTTATTAAAGGAATATGGACTCGACAGGCTTGGGATCCCGTTAGTCGAAATCGCACTTGATCCCATATCTGGAACTCCTGCAGAAATTGTAAACGTTGCATTAACTCTAGGTAGATTACTTCGAAGTAGTAAAAGAGTCACTCGAGGAATTGGGAGCATAAGGCAGGATGTGAATATATCTGTCAATGGTGGTCAAGTAGTCGAAGTCAAGGGAGTACAGCAATTATCACAACTTATCAAAGTTTTAGACTACGAAACAAAAAGACAGTACGGATTAATCAAAATTGCGGAAGAATTTAAAAACAGAAATATTGAAGATTCCTTTATTGGCGATAAAATTGAAGACATAACATCCTTGTTCTCAAATTCATCATCTAAGGTGATAAAAAAAATATTAAAAGATCCAGACCCAGTCATTAATTGTATCCGTTTGAGGGGTCTAAGAGGATTGATTGGCTATGAACCTGTGAAAGATATACGACTAGGTAAAGAGTTGGGAGAGTTTGTTAGATTTTTTGGATTGGGTGGCGTCTTTCATTCCGATGAATTACCTAATTATGGAATCACTGTCAATGAGATAGATGGCCTTAAGAAATCTGTTGATGTTTCTTCTGACGATGCCTTTGTAATAATAGGCGGTAACAGGGAAAAAATAAACAACCTTCTTAAACCATTGATTAAAAGGATAATCCAATTTAAATATGGTGTCATTGCTGAAACTCGTTCAGTTACTTTAGACGGAACTACTATTTTTTCACGACCTAGACCAGGTTCATCCAGAATGTATCCTGAAACGGATATAATGCCAATTCCTGTTGATCGTAACTTACTTGATAGTTTGAAGGATAAAATACCTTTGCCATGGAATGAATTAATCAAAGGAATCATGAAAAAGTATGGATTGAATATGAAATTATCTGAACAAATTTTTGATTCTGATTATTATAATATATTTGAAAGACTCTTTATAACCAATCCCTCTATTTCACCCACCTTTGTTGCATCGAAACTTACCGAAGATATCGTTAGTCTCTCCAGAAATAATCTTGATAAGGACCTCTTGACAGATGAAATGATTCTAGACATTTTCAATAGGCTTGATAAGGGATTTATTGCAAAAGAGTCTATAATATTAATTTTTGAAAAATTAATGAAAAAGGATTGCATGTCGGTAGAGGAAGCAATAAATTCCCTCAACCTAACTAAATTAGATGATACGGACTTATTTTCTACATTGGATAAATTGTTTGATGATAATTTGAACGTTATAAGAGAGAAAGGGCCCAATTCCATGGGTGTATTGATGGGGAAAAGTATGGCAGTCCTGAGAGGCAAGGTAGATGGTAGCAAAATTAATGACTATTTGAAACACAAATTAGAAACATTTCTTAACGAAGGATCTTCTCCTTCCCATTCTTCTTCTTAGCATGACTCGCGTACCTAAATCAATCAAGAATCACTATATCGATTCCTTTCTCATAAATTCAGGGAACTTGAAGTCATTCCTCTCGTCTCACAAGATTTCAAACTCTGAACTTGAGTATGTGTCATTTACAATTTCCAAACTATATAATCAAAAGGTGGATGCTATCTTAGAATCGTGCGAGAATGATTGGACTAGGCTAGATTCTGCTTCTTCTCCTTTAATTTTATTCGTTCAATGCATTAATGAATTACTCCGTGGAGACCACTTGGATATTTCATCACGATGTAGGTTTATCCTAAATTCATTCTCAAAAACGTTAGAATCTTGGATGATCTGGTAGTTTATATTTTGTTGTGTTGATTTAATGTATTACTTTTGTATTTATAACTTTGAATAATCTTGTTATAGTAATTATTGCTGATTCTAAAAAAAATGTTTAGTGTGCGTGCGGTGGTGGTGCACTACCTTTTGATATGTCTTCATTAAATGTTCCTGATGCTTTTTCGTGGAATTCCAAAGCGGCTTGATCTACTTTAATTGCTTGAGGTGGACATACTGACACACATGCCATACACCAAATACAATCATGTTCTCTGATTGGATCTGCTTTATCTGTATAGTCTTTTCTTTCTTCTTTAACTGAAGAACCAGTACCCTCAAATACTTCATTTATTGCCTCTTTAGCTGCTAGGTCATGTTCAGTTCTGTACCATTGAAAAACTTGTACAGGACATGCTTCAATACATGCTCCATCTGCTACACATGAGTCCCAGTCGACTGCTACCATAGTTCCACTTACACCTAAGGGTCCTATTTCTTCTCCTTTTGCTTGGAATGCTTCTTTAACTTCTGGATTCTCTGCTGCCTCTTTTAGTGAACCTGGACCCCACAAATAGTGAAAATGTTCCTCGTCTGAAGTTTTTATCTTTCCAATTACTTGATGATTTGCTGGAAAATCTGGATCGATTGGCATATTTTTTTGCAGAGATATTTGATCCTTCTATATTATATAAATCATGTGTAGAAATATCTATAGGGGGCTAAGATGTTTCGAGTAATTTTGCATAATTCCTCTGATTGGGGTTGATTTATTCTTTCCTATTCACCAATTGAATATATTGATATGCAGAGGTTTCATTATCAAAAGCATAATGTACCTTTTGAAAGTTCTTTTTGAACTCTGTTACATTTTGCAAAACTTTAGGAATATCTTGTTTGTCTATTACAACTTTTTTAATAAATTTTGCTATTTCCTGCATTTCGTCTTCCTTCATTCCTAATCTGGTTACTTCAGGAACTCCGATTCTAACGCCACTGGGATGAAAATAATTTCTTCCCTCTTTTATATCCCCAGGAAGCAATTGTCTGTTTAGGATTATATTACATTTTTCAAGATCCTTTTCTATAGTTCCACCATCACCATAATTTGAGACGTCGACGGCAAGTTGATGTGATTCAGTATAGCCTCGCTTTTCCCCTAAAACATTAAATCCATAATTTGCAAGGGAGTAGGCAAGCATTTTTGCATTCTTGATGACTTGTTTTGCATATTCCTCTCCAAATTCTAATGATTCAGCTAATGCTACTGCTTTGCCCGCAACATGATGCAGGTGATGACTACTTGTATTTCCCGGAAAAATTGCTTTCTTTATAGAGTCCGAATATTTTTCAACCGATACTATGATGCCTCCTTGGGGTCCCCATAGTGTCTTATGTGAGCTCATGGTCATTGAATCAGCGCCTTCTCGCAAAGGGTCTTGAAATTGTCCCCCAGCGATTAGACCTGCTACGTGGGCTCCATCGTAATTTATATATACATTTCGTTCATGCAAGAATTCTGATAATTCCTTCACAGGATGAGGGAACAAAAAAAGGCTACCGCCAAACATCGCTATTTTCGGTGCTTTTCCTTCGGCAATCATTGTATCTATTTTTTTCTTGGTCAGCTCAACATCGATAGTCATGTTTTCTTTTGAAAATGGAAAGTGTTCTATTACTAATCCGTGAACCAAGCCGGCCGTTCCTGAGTGCTCCTTTTTTCCGTGTGAAATATGTCCACCGGTAGGAATCGACGAAGCTATCATAGTGTCTCCAGGATTTGAGAATGCAGAATATATTGCCAAATTTGCGACAACTCCCGATGTTGCTCTACAATCTGCAAATTCAGCTTTAAATACTGATCTTGCTAAATCATTGCAAATATTTTCAACTTTGTCTATAAAAGTGCAGCCTGCATATACCCTTTCTCCAGGCCAACCTTCTGCATACCTATTTCCAAAATCAGACACTACAGCTTCCCTGACGGCTGGACTGGGGATATTTTCACTTGCTATGAGGGGAATGGAGTTATTGAACCAGTCGTGATGTTCTTTAATTAATTTTAGAATGTTATCCTGAATTTCTTTTGCATTCAATATCATTTTTTGCAATAATTACTTATATAAAATATCGTAATCTAGCTAAATAGTAATATTTTAGTGATGATTTTTTGGTCATTTATAACAATAATTTTATACTACATGTATTTTACCTACTCATGCAGAAGGTTAAACAGATGGAAGGATATTGTGTTAAATGCAAAGCAAAAAGAGAAATGAAAGATGAAAAAGAGGTAACCATGAAAAATGGAAGACCTGCTACTCAAGGTATTTGTACTGTGTGTAATACGAAAATGTTCAAGATAGGAGGAAGTAAAAAATCTACATAAATAAAAAAAATTGCAATAATCTTGTCGATTCATATCGATATTTTCTATATTTACCTTTTTGATATCATTTGCAATCAATATATTGATTGATTTCAACTTCAGTGTTTGAGAATGCCTTGTCAATTTGTTTTAAATTGGAATTAAATACAGTTGAAAACAAAATTCTTTGGCCATTATATATTTATTCTTTAATGTTCCTCAAAAAACTATTTAATATTTTTATATGTGTCATTATCTTAT
>JBBRRF010000008.1:0-14647 GCA_038200885.1 Candidatus Nitrosocosmicus sp. | reverse complement strand
CAGTTGTCTATAACGTCAAAACCAAGCAGTATTTCACCACGTCTTACAAGAGAGCCATTATAGTCTGACCATTTCACATGGCCTATGGAAAGAAGTTAGCTAAATATTTTGGGATATAGACGAATCATGCAACAAGGCACAGTAAAGTCACAAACTTTTACGAATAAACAATATACCGTTGAATTACTGGAATCCATTTGGGTTTGCTCATGTCCTGACTTTGAATACCGAAAGATAGAGTGCTGTAAACACATCTATGCCGTTCAGCTTTTCGTCGAATCACAAAAGAAGGTAGAAGAAAAGCCAAAAGTGTTTGCAGATGATGCCATTCAATGCGACAGTTGCGGTTCTATTCGTATTATAAAATATGGTTTTGACTGTGGAAAGCAAACCTACTTCTGCAAGGATTGTCAGCATAAGTTTAGAGAACCATCCTTGTTAAAGAAAGTAAAGTTTAGTCCTGAATTGATAACACTTTGTTTAGACCTTTACTTTTCTGGACTGTCGTTAAGAAAGGTTGCAAGGAATGTTAGTGACCACTTTAACGTTGACATTAACTATTCGACTATCTATGATTGGATTCAAAGATACATTCCTAAAATCTCTGAATATGTTAACTCATTAACACCACAATTATCAAACCAGTGGCATGTTGATGAATTGTTCGTAAAGATGAAAGGTGGTGATATGAATAAGGGTCAAACAGGGATTGCTTACCTCTGGAACGTCATGGATAGAGAATCTCGTTTTCTCATTGCATCAAAGCTGTCAGAGAAAAGAGACATCAATGGAGCCGTTCAAGCCTTTAACGAGGCTATCAAGAATAGCCACAACCAGAAACCAGAAACTGTTTACACCGATGCTTTGAGAGCTTACAGGGAAGGAGTGAAGGTATTGGGAAATGTAGAGCATATAGCTAAATGTGGTATCAACAAACCCCATGCCAACAATAATAGAGTTGAAAGACTAAACGGAACGCTGAGAGAAAGAGTGAAGGTACAACGTGGTTGGAAAAGCCACGAGTCAGCAATAGCAGAGGGACAGAGGATTTATTACAACTTTGTAAAACCCCATCAGGCTTTGGATGGCAAGACGCCTGCGGAGAAGGTAGGAATTGAGACTAAAAATGGAAAAAATAAGTGGGAAAAGTTGATGAAAGAGCTCAAATTTCAAAAATCTAATTCCTGAATCTTGTTATCTAAAAATTCATTGATACTTTCGGAATCTTCAGCAATCTTAAAGTTCAATAGTTGTATAATATCTTCATCGTTTAAACAAATAATATATTTTCCGTCTTCAAGATATCCTTTACATTGTTTTAATAATTTATTCTTATCAGATGTTTTCCTAAAAGTCAAAATTCCAAACTTTCCTCTTTTATCATTTAATCTACCTGCCAATTGTTGTAACTCCGAATTCTTTAACTCTAGATTATAGTTTTTGCACTCAATAGGAATATAATGACATGGAATATTATGTGAATTATATAAGAAATTGAAGAATCCTTCCTTTGCATTATTTGTCATTATTATATCAATCCGTTCTAATCCTTCATGTAAATTTTTTTCAATTTGAGGATTTTCTAGAGGGGGTACAAAAAGACGTATTAATAGTGCTGTTATTAGGCTATGATAAACTGTTGCATTTGGTTTACCTGCAGGAATTTGTGATAATGTGTCTAAATATAGTTGTTCAGGTCTAAGCTCATCTGGATTTGGAACATTTGTTTGAATCTCATCAAAAGTTTCAACAATTTGGATTCCAGTTTTATCAGGATAGTCTATTTCTATATCTCCTTCTACATATTTTCTGATTAATTCTGCATTAATAGCATAATCCAACGGATTGGTTTTACCCCACTTTTTATATAATAAAGCATGATTATGACCTGCAGGAATTTTTTCTTCTAATTTGAATCCATTGGCATAAAACATTTCATTTATTTCGCAAGTTTCAAAATCTCTGTAAAAAGTTTGAAATCTAAATTCTTCCTTCATATAAAAACCATCACCTATTGCAACTTCAGGTTTACAACTTTCTACATATTGTGGGTCTTTATGTTGATTATACCATAATACTAAACCTTTATCGGCAAGTTTTTGACGAACATATTGTAATACTAACAACCTTTCAGCAGGTACGGGCATTATGTTACATACATTTATCAATAAAACTAAGTCATATTTCTTACTTGAATTAAAGAATTCATGCGGAAATACAACTTTGTCAAATTTATCTCCAAACGAGGATGCCTTGTCATATAACTCCTTCGCTTTATCTGAAGACTCTAATTTTTTCAAATTCTACTGCATTAACATTATATCCTTTCTCTAAGAAATAAATAGTATTCCTTAATTTTCCAGCACCAAAATCTAAAATTAAATCTTTTTTAGATATTAATTCACAAACTCTATCAAATACTTTACTCATCTGTTTTTTTGTTTCGTTAAAAGGAGGAATAGAATGAGTTACATCTATCAAAACTTTTTATATTTAAATTTACCATATATATCCATTTTATCGGATATGATAAAATGATAAATAGAAGAATCCCAGATCAAATGTGCTCCTTTTGGACATATATCACAAAATTGATTTAATAAACTTAATCTTTGCGAAGTGTGAATGGTTATTCCACCAACTGAATCCCAACAACCGATTTAAACAACGGAAGAGTCAACAGAACCTATTTATACAATCATATTAAAAATTGATAATAAATCACAGATACCATGTAAACTTGTGATTAATTATTAGAAAGAATTTATTATTGACTTGATTTAGATATCATGAGATAAAGTATTTGACGGAAACTCTTTCTTATGATATACTTATAGTAGGGTCAGGCTTGGCAGGACTTAGGGCTGCTATTACTGCCGCCTCGAAAAACAAGAATCTAAAAATTGCTGTTCTGTCAAAAGTTCAGGTCATGCGTTCTCATTCTGTATCTGCTGAAGGGGGCACAGCTGCTGTACTATATGAAAATGAAGGTGATAACATAGAATCGCATATATATGATACTATTAAAGGTAGTGATTTTTTAGCAGACCAAGACGTTGCAGAAAGACTTGTAAATCGGATTCCATCAGAAATAATACAACTAGATAGATGGGGAATGCCGTGGTCTAGACGAGATAATGGGAGAATCGATCAACGGAAATTTGGTGGGTATTCTTTTCCGAGGGCTACTTATGCTCAGGATAGAGTCGGATTTTACGAGATGCAAACGCTCTATGATACATGTCTTAAATATGATAATATTTTTTTCTTTAATGAATGGTTCTGTACCTCCATCCTTCATGAAGGGAATACCTTTCAGGGATTTACTTGCATAGAGATGAAAAATGGCAATTTTGTTAAGGTCGTTGCCCCATCAGGCATAATTTGTACTGGAGGTGCAGGCAGAATCTATAGCTTCTCTACATATGCTTATTCTTCTACTCCGGATGGTTTAGATATGGCATACCGTGCTGGCATGGCTTTAAAGGATATGGAATTTGTTCAATTCCATCCCACGGGTATTTTGCCATCTGGAATTTTGATTACCGAAGGTGCACGGGGAGAGGGGGGATATTTGGTTAATTCTGAAGGTGAACGGTTCATGAAAAATTATGCAGGCGAAAAATTAGAACTTGCTCCACGGGACGTGGTGTCTCGTTCTATGATAACTGAAATTCAGGCAGGGAGAGGATTTAAACATGTTACCGGTGCTGATTGTCTTAAATTGGATCTAACTCATCTGGGTGCAGAAAGAATCAAAGAAAAACTTGCAGGAATCAGAGAAATTGGAATTAAATTTTCTGGGATAGATGTAATTGATGAACCTATTGAAGTGAGACCTGTGTGTCATTATATGATGGGTGGCATCCATTCTAATGTGGATGGTGCTACTGAATTTGATGGATTGTGGGTAGCTGGTGAGGCTTCGTGTAATAGTACTCATGGAGCAAATCGATTGGGGGCAAATTCAACTTCTGAATGTCTAGTATGGGGTGCTATTACTGGAGAATTGGCTGCCAATCACGCGTTAAGTAAAAAGACTAGCATTCCAAGTACGGATAATCATCAATTTTTGATGGAAGAAAAGAGAATCTATGATGGGATATTTAGAGGTCGTGGTGATACTAATCCTTATGAAATTAGAAAGAATCTGACTGACACTATGGATGAAAGATCTTATGTTTACAGAAATGAAAATGATCTTATAGAGGGATTAAAAAGAATTCGTAGTCTTAAATCGTTGAGTTGGAAACACGTTGATGATCAAGCAAAAGAATACAATACAAATTTCATTAATGTGATGGAAATAGATTCCATGATGCGGGTTGCTGAAATAGTATTGATGGGTGCAATAAGTAGACGTGAATCTAGAGGATCTCATGCACGAATAGATTATCCCAACCGCGATGATAATAACTTTTTAAAACATACTCTTGCGTATTATAATAGTGACGGGGAACCTATGATGGCATGGCATCCGGTCGTATTTACTCGATATGCACCAGTGGAGAGAAAATACTAAATGGGTATAAAACCTAATAGTGAGAATAATTCTAGTACAGGTGGCGATATTAAGCTCAAATCTGGACGTGAAGGATTAATGGGCTGGTTGAACCCTACTAGATATGGTTGGGAAAGAGTATCTTATTGGCTGCAACGTTTAACCGGAGTCGGTTTATTAATCTACTTTATAGGGCATATATATGAAACTAGCTCATTAGTAAATGGGATTAATGCTTGGAATAGTATGCTAGAGTTGACTCAGACAACCGGGGGCCACATATTTCTATTATTGGTCATAGGTGCAAGCACCTTTCATACAGTTAATGGATTACGCCTTATTTTTACCGAGTCTGGAATAGGCATAGGTAGACCAGGACGACCGGATTATCCATATGATGCAACTTCTTTGAATTATAAGCAAAAATCTGGCATATGGGTTGCCATGTTATTAGCTGCCATTGCCATGTTATATGGTGGTATGGTTATGTTTGGAGATGTGAGCTAAGATTGGACATGACAAACACCTATAGCAGCTTGAATTATTTTATGGAGCTTAGAATCTAGAATGCCTCTATTAAAATTACGCGAAAGTCAAATAATGAAAATTCATTATTTGACGGGGATATGCGCCGTATTCTTTGTAGCAATTCATATATTATTTAGACTCATTATGCCATTTGGCCAAAGTTTAGAATTTCATAACGTAGTAGCTAATTATCATAATATGTACTATGTCATACTGTTGGAATTAATACTTGTTTTTATCTCCATTCATGGATTTAATGGCTTGAGAATTATTTTAATAGAACTTAAACAAAATCAATGGTGGGAGTCCACAATAACTATATTGGTGCTGGCCGCAATGATTGGTGTTGTAGCATATGGTACAAGAACAATTATTATTGGGAGTCAATTATAATATGTATCAAGAAAATATAATACCCTGGTCATCTTTTACACTAATTCTGATTGTTAAACTTGAATATGAAATAAAAAACATGTGCGGATAAATATGAGTGAAGAAACTAATAAAATAAAATTAAAGGTATATAGAACTAATTATAACAAAGAAGAGTCTCCACACTATGACGAATTTGATGTGTCCGTTAAACGGTGGACTACCGTTTTGGATGCACTGTTAGATGCCAAATCTTATTCTGACAGTAGCTTAGGAATTAGATATTCATGCAGAATGGCTTCTTGTGGTTCATGCGGCATGAAAATAAATGGCAGACCCCGATTAGCATGTTATACAAAAATATCTGAACTAAATGACCAAACAATAGTTTGTGATCCCCTACCTAATTTCCCAAGGATAAGAGACTTGGTCACAGATTTTACGGAATTCTTCGCTCATCACAAAAAGATCAAACCATATATACACAATGAAAAGGTGCCAATTGATATTGGAAAAAAAGATGACTTGGTTGAATTTAAACAAACTCCAGAAGATGTGGACAAGTATTTACAATTCTCCTATTGCATTAAATGCGGTTTATGTTATTCTGCATGTCCTACAGTAGCAACGGATACAAAGTTTCCAGGACCTCAGGCTTTGTCTCAGGCATATCGATATACGGCAGACAATAGAGATTCTGGCGAGTCAACTAGATTCAACATAGTTGATGAGAGACACGGAATCTGGAGATGCCATTTTGCGGGATCCTGCAGTAATGTATGCCCTAAGGGGGTTGACCCGGCCTTAGGAATTCAGCTTCTTAAGGGCCATCTGATCGGAATTACAAAAAATGATAAAAAAATTGCGACACTAAGGTCAAAAGAGGAATAGCAAAAAATTCATTAATTACCTGGTGACAGGCTATTTTTCACTCTTTTTCTCATCTTGTTGTTCTGAAGGTTTTTTACTTTCATTTACCTGCTTGTTTATCGCTTCTGCCATGAAATGGTTGCTTACATTTACTTTTACATCGTTGATGCCTTCAACTTTGAAAATGTTGTCTCTTACATCTTGTGCTATTTTAAATCCAAATACTGCTGGACAGAATGGACTTGTAAGATGTAAATCGACATCAACTTTTCCTTTATCGATGTCTACCTTGTCTATTAATTCTAACTCCATTATTGAAACTCCTATTTCCGGGTCAACTATTTTTGTAAGTTCATCAAATATTAGACGTCTAGTTAGTTGTAAATCTTGAGACATGATAACATATAGTGTCATCTTGCCTATTTATTAATTATTTACTACATTCCAATATTTTTCACCTCATCGATCTTATTATGTTAAAATACCTGATTAAATTAAAATTTTTGAATGTATAGGTCCAGGCCCAGCGGAAATTTGGATAACAAAGCTCTCTCATTTTTGTCCTCAATAGCCGAAGATGCTGACTTATTTTATTACGATATCTTGGGAAGTCAAGCTCACGTAATAATGTTGTATGAAGTTGGTATCTTGGCTAAAAAAGAACTGGTTGCTATTTTAAAAGGCATGGATCACTTATTGACTCATCCAGATTCTTTAAACAGCTATGGTGATAGCACTTCTGAAGACATCCATGAATTGGTAGAATCTGCTATTATAAGAATGACTGATATCAATTCGGGTGGGAAGATGCATACCGCACGATCGAGAAATGATCAAGTAATATTAGACATTAGAATGAAACTTCGGGATGATCTAAATCAAATTAGTGCTAATATAATATTGTTAATAAAATCATTATTATTGCAGGCAAACAATAATGTTGATTCCATAATGCCTATGTACACTCATTTGCAACAGGCTCAATTGGGTGTTTTTTCTCATTATTTATTATCATATTGCTTTTCTTTAACCCGAGACTTAGAAAGATATTCAGAATCATATAAAAGGATCAATTATTCTCCCCTTGGAGCTTGTGCTATCGGAGGGAGCAGTATGAACATCGATCGTGAAAGAGTGTCCTCCATGTTAGGTTTTTCAGATATTGTCTATAATAGTATAGATGCGACGAGTTCGCGAGATTCTTTGATAGAATTTACTTCTGCTTCTCTTATTTGTATGTTAAACCTATGTAAGATAGCAGAGGATTTCATTGTTTGGTCTACATCTGAATTTGGTTTTGTATTATTGGATGATCGATTTAGCTCATCCTCCTCTGTGATGCCCCAAAAAAAGAATCCTGATCCTCTGGAACTTATTCGTGGAAAGACTGGTGTTTTACAGGGCATTTTTGTAGCAATTTCTACAATTATGAAAGGACTACCTTCAGGATATTGCAGAGATTTACAGGAGATAAAACCTTTGTTATGGAAAATTACTTCAATACTTGAAGAGTCTCTATCTATTATGGTCGGTGTGATATCTACAATGAGTATCGATAAAAACAAAATGTATGCAGAGTCATCTAAAAGCTACGCTATATCACTAGATATTGCAGAACAACTTATCCAAAAAGGGGGAATATCATTTAGGGAGTCCCACAAATTAATCGGTACTTTAGTAGATTATGCGATAAAGAATGGAAATATCCCTCTGAATCTATTAAAACCAATTGATATATCTAAAGCATTAGGACTGATTGACTATTCAAATCCTGATCTAACTATAGAAAAGATTCAAAGTATAATACAAAGGTTGACTCCAGAAAATTCAATAGAATATCGCACTACTAAAGGTTCACCTAATAAAAATGAACAAAAAGAGATGATTTCATATATAACTACGAAAGTGAATGAATATGGGGAACTTCTTGAGGACCGTTCTAATAGATTAAAGACCGCTAATGACAAACTTAATTTGAAAATAAAAGAATTTATTGATGAATCTTCATAACGTTTTAATAAGAGATTATTCTCTATTACTGCAAAATCTTAGATTTAAATTATCCCATCGAATTACTTATGTTGATGGCAGAAGTAGAATCACAACCTAATCAACAAAACAAAGAAAACAGCCCTACAAGAGATGCAATATACATCGGAAAAAAACCATTGATGGCTTATGTAACTTCAACACTTATTCAATTGGCAAATCAACCTTCTGTAACTATTAAAGCGCGTGGTTTAAGCATTGGAAGAGCTGTGGATGTATCACAAATAATACTAAAGAGAATGGAAAATGCTGGTTATGCTATTGGTGATATCATTATAGGATCTGAAACCGTTCAAGCTGAGGATGGCCGAACAAGAAATGTTTCGACAATAGAAATTCAGGTAAAAAGAAATTCTTAAATACCTTTAGTTTAATTTTTCTCCCTTTGTGCTATGGAAAAAAAAATTGCAGCGATATTTTTAGCACATATTAACCCTTTGACTGTTTCACATGAGTCAATTATCCGGAATCTTTTACAGAATTATAGTGTTTATATTTATCCGGTAAGGTTTTTGAAAGACGGGATAGAAGTAAATACACGAAGTTTCCCATTTTCATATGAAATTAGAAAACAAATGATATTGGAATCCTTTAATTATCATAAAAACATTCATGTTCTTGGGGATTATGCTTTTCTTTCTCCTTATATACAATACTTTCCACCATTTGTATCCCCCGCATTTAAAAGATTAAAAAGTAAGATAATTCTTAATATCCACGAGAATTCTTTTATAACCTACACTGGAGATAGAGCCGAACGGGTTTTGTTATCCCTCATTGGTTTTAATCCGGTTAAAGCTAATAGACAAGTTGTCTCTTCGACGAATGTAAAAAATCTGTTATATAAATCGGTTTTATCCACAGAAAATCTAAATCCGAATGAGGGATCAAAAAGCAATGATTTGAAATGGCATGAATTTGTTTCCCCTAAGGTTGGCCACGTGATAGAAGACAATTGGGAAACTATAAAAAATTTTTCCATCACAAAGGATGAAACTATACGTGTTATGGGTATGAAATTCCCAAAAAATGGGTTTATTTAAATTGATTACTGTAGATTTAACACTTTTATAGAAGTAAAAAACTTGCAAATCTATGAATACTAAGAATGCTGATTTTATTTGGTTTGACGGTGAATTAAAATCATGGGATTCCGTTACCGTTCCTATTACGACTCATGCATTACACTACGGAACGTCAGTCTTTGAGGGCATCAGGGGATACTCAAATGATCAAAATCTGTTTATTTTTAAACTTAAAGAGCATATGCAAAGATTACTTCAGTCTGCAGAGGTCTATTCTATTAATTCAAATTATGCTCTTTCTGAAATATGTACGTCTACTGTTGAATTATTAAGGAAGAATAATATTAAAAAGTCTTGTTATATTAGACCCATATTATTTGTGGGATTACATGGAATAGATCTTAATGTTACTAAACGCTCTCCTTCTCACCTAGCCATTATTGCTTTCCCTTTTAACAGATATTTTCCAGAAACCGGCATAAGAACATGCATTTCTTCATGGAGACGAATAAATGAGAACTCTACTCCACCGATGGCAAAAGCTGGAGGAAATTATATGAATTCAGTGTTAGCTACCCAAGAGTGCAAAAGAAATGGGTATGATGAATCAATATTACTCGATTATTATGGCAATGTGAGTGAAGCACCAGGAGAAAATATTTTTCTAGTTCGAAATAATAAGATTTATACTCCATCATTATCAGATTCTGTACTTGAAGGAATAACTAGGGATACGGCTATCACGATAGCAAAGCATCTTGGTTATGATGTATGTGAGCGATCCATTACCCGTACAGAATTATACATTGCCGATGAAATATTTGTTACAGGTACTGCAGCTGAAATTACTCCAATAATAAGCGTGGATAATCATAAAGTTGGAAACGGAACAGTTGGCGAATTTACAAGAAAAATCTCTGAGTACTACCAAAAAATAGTAGTATCTCAAATACCCGATTTTAATACGTGGGTTACTCCAGTGTGGTAACTTCAATGTTATCAATTCTACAATCAAGAAAAAATAATGTAAATTTAGGAGATGTTGAAACAATTGGATGAAAAGTCAATCAAAATCGCCGTAATTGGAACTGGTGGCTGGGGAAAGAACCACGTACGTGTATTAAACGATTTGGGAGTATTATCTGCAATATGTGATTCAGATTGGAATAGGACTCAAGCCCTAACAAAAAAATTTAAGATCAATAGCTATTCAACTGTTGAACAATTACTTGAAAAGGAAACTTCTCTTGATGCATGTCTAGTATGTACTCCGACCAAAACACACTTTCCGGTTGCGCAAGAAATAATTAAACGTGGGATAAATGTTTTTGTAGAAAAACCATTATCCTTCTCATCAATTGAGTGCGAAGAACTTACAAAATTGTCAAAACAGAATAATGTAATTTTAACCTCTGGATACATAGAGCGTTTTAATCCTGCTGTGCAAGATCTCAAGCAAATTATTGATGACAATACCTATGGGGAATTATTAATGATGGAGTTTCATCGAGAAAATCGAATGCCCATGCATATAAAGGACGTAGGTATAATCTATGATACTTCGGTTCATGATATTGATACTGCTTTGTTTATTTTTGATAGTAAGCCAAATGTCGTTTTTGCTCGCGCAGGTAAGAAGTTTCATAATTCTGAAGATTTTGCAACAATAATGTTGGGATTTCCCAATCAAAAAGTAGCAATAATTGCATCTAATTGGATTACTCCAAAAAAAGTTAGAAGATTTTCAGCTGTTTGTTCTGAAGGAACCATCACAGGAGACTTTATCACTCAAGAAATAAAAATAGATGATGAGAACCAAACACTTATTCCACGAAGGAATATCAGAGAGCCATTAACCTTGGAACTAGAAAACTTTGTTAAATCTTTATCTGGGAATATTACCAAGTATCTTGTAACTCCTGAGGATGCGACCGCCGTAACAAAAATAGCTGAGGCAGCTCTAATTTCGAGCAACACTGGGACACCTGTTTACCTTTCTTTCTGATATACTCATGTATCTGCCAATAATATACACATTCTGAAATATGTCTTGAATTATAATGTTCTCAGATGAAGATAATGTGTCGGTAACTAATATTATTTTCCTTGAAGATATAGATGCTCCTTTATCTTTTTCATTTTGGCTACTTAATTTGCTGACTTAGTTCCTGCTCCTCATCTGATAGGTAAATTCGTATTTTAAGTTAATTATAAATGGACTGCGATAGAAATCTAATTGAATTAGAATGTCTGAAAAAAAAGAAAGTTCTGTAATAAATTTCATTTCTCCTAAAGCAACGATTGGTAAAAATGTTAAAATATGGCATTTTGCGTATATTGGGGATAATACCGTTGTAGGTAATGATGTTATGATCGGCTCACTTACCCACGTGGATTACAATGTTAAGATTGGAAACAACTGTAGGATAGAAGGTTCTGTTTATGTTCCTCCACTTACGGAAATTGGAAATAATGTTTTCATTGGTCCTGGAACTACATTTACCAATGATCCTTATCCTATGAGCAAAAGAATGATTGGGGTGATAGTTGAGGATGGAGCAATCATTGGAGGTAGATCCATCATTAAAGCTGGTGTAACAATAGGTAAAAATAGTGTAATTGGAATGGCCTCTGTTGTAACTAAAGATATACCTCCCGATGTAGTGGTAATGGGACATCCGGCAAGGATAAAATATACTAGGTCGGAATACGATGTAAAAAAAACTAATTGGGATGTTTAGTATTTCCTTATATTCAATTTTTTTTACTCCTGGCAAATTCGTATTTTAAATTAGATCCTCTTTATGTAGACGATTTCACAATGCTTGAAGTAACATTAAACGTGGATGGAGAACAAATGATACAGATCACAGTTAATGCTTCATTCATATTCAAATTTTCTGCATAATGCTTATACTACAATTCCATTGTGTTGAAAGTAGAATTCGCCGCTACTACAATTAACTTGTAGTTAGGATGACGATGATTGATATTCTTTTCCATTCTGTCCACTATTTTCTTATAATCTGCACTTGAACAGGCAATTATGATGTTGTTAGTAGAATTGGGGATATAACTTTCAACGTCTTCAATTTCTACTTCTGCAATATAATCTCGTAATTTTGATTCCAGTAATTCTCGAATAATTGTTTTGTCTCCTCTTATTTCGTGATTATCAATCGTCCAAAAAATAGTAACCTTTGTTCTACTGGCCTTTATCTCTCTGAATTTTAGTTGACTTCTTGTTTCGTCAACCAAGTTTTTTATGAATCCTTCGATCGACCTTATTGTCCCATTTACTACATAGCTTAATGCAGTGGAGCTAGATATAGATAAACCAATAATCCTTAGATCGAACAAGCCATTTGCTATTTCATCAAAATATATTGATTCTACATTTTTGTAAAAGATTTCTTGTTTATCTTCTTTTGATTTACCTAATTTTGAAATTTCATTGATGCACGTTAAATTTGAGTACTTATTTATGATATTAATCGAATATACTAATTCTGCAGATGTTATACCTGCTAACTTGATATTATTTTGAATGTGATTGTTCTCATTAATCAAATCAAAAATGCTATTTAAAAATAAATTTTCATTTCTTTGTTGATGGGAACCTAATATTATTTCAGATGTCTTGTCTGAATTTATTGGATTATAATAATATGTAACGTCTGTCCCAACCATTAAACCTGATTGATGTTCAATGAGTGTGATTATTTCATTATTTCCTCCAATACCTAATGGAACATTAATTACAATTACGGTATTTTTCCTTAAATATATAATTATCTCTTTAAATTTCAAAATTATTTCATTCTTTACATCTTGATTGACTTTTCTTATTCTAGGTACAAAAAAGACTATTGGAGCATTACTAATTGCTTTGTCGAAAGGTTCTAAATTTAATAGTGGCTCCTCCTCATTTAAGAGGTAAATATGTGGGTATTCTTTTACAATTTCAGAAGTGAGAATAATTCCCAACCTCGAATTTTCATCAATAATAATTACCTTTGATTGTTTGCGGAGTATCTTTTTTGCAATTTCATAACCCTCAGTACTTAGTCCATAAATCACAATAAGATTGTCCTTAGGATCACTCTTTTCTATTTCCAGATTTTCAATATTCTTTCCATTATTATGATATGTATAATTTGATAATTTTTTAGGTTCTTCACTAATAGTGTCATTTGGTTTATCTATTTTGTCTGAAATTCTCTACGCCCCAAATACCTTAATTTTAGATTTCTTTATTTAGTTTTGGATTTATTGATTTTTATTGCAATTTCGACTAATTAACGACACTAAAAGCGAAAGAATTTTTTAATATTAAAGAATAATTCTAATTGTGAAGATTTGGTTTGACATTTTGACTCCAAAACAAATAATGTTTTTTAAACCTGCGATTAACATATTACAAAAACAGGGTTATGAGGTCTTATGTACATCACGAAATTATAGAGAAGCCAATGAATTATCACGATTAATGGGGTTGAATCTTTTGATGATTGGTAATCATGGAGGATCGGATCTTTTTGATAAACTCTTTCAAAGTTCAAAGCGAATTATGGAACTGGCTAAAATAATTTCAAAATTTTCACCTAATTTGGTGATCAGTTTTTCATCTCCTGAAGCTTCGAGAGTTTCTTTTGGTTTGGGAATAAATCACATTGGTTTCAATGATTCACCACATGCCGAAGCTGTTGCAAAATTAACTATTCCATTGTTAACGAAGTTATTTTCTCCATCTGTCATACCTATTTCTGCTTGGAAAAAATATGGCATATCCTCTAAGCAAATCATTCGGTATAAGGGCTTAGATCCTGTTGCATGGTTGAACCGAGACATTGATGAAACCACCTTCCGACTGCACGGTAGGAAACGACCACGGGTAGATAAAGATTTTGAATTCTTGAAAGGGTTAAAGATAGATCACTCACGAAAAACTATTCTGATAAGACTTGAAGAATCAAAGGCTGCCTATATATCTAACAAGAATTTGCGAGTACGACCATTAGATTTAGTAGATTTTATTGTAAATAATTTTGCTGATAATAATACCATCATTATTCTATGTAGATATCCAGATCAAATTGCAGAAATGTCCAAAAGATTCAGAAATAAAGCCATTGTATTGAGACAAGTTGTTGATGGAGTTAAATTACTAAATAATATTGATATTTTTGTTGGTGCAGGGGGCACAATGACTGCAGAGTCTGCCCTACTAGGCAAACCCACTATATCTATAGCCCCGATCCAGTTCTATATTGATGATTATTTAAGAAAAATTGGATTAGTT
>JBBRRF010000007.1:0-15925 GCA_038200885.1 Candidatus Nitrosocosmicus sp. | reverse complement strand
TAATATAATCACGGTATTGCAATAAAATCAAAACTGATCAATCATTTCCTTCATTTTTCTTACGGTTTGAAAAACTGATTTGTATTTTGTATTTTTTTGCAAAAAAAATTCATAGTTGTTAGGCTAAATTCTATTGGCGTAGTCTGTGTAAATATTATAATGTATATTCTGAATAAAAAAGCATAAATCATCTATCTGATCATTCTAATTAAAATCAGCATATAGTATCGGATGCAATTCTTTGTCTCATGTAAATGAGGAGTAGAAGATAAAGAATGAAGTTGATGTAGTAAACATGAGTTTACAATGATCATCATGTAAAGGAAAACTCCGTTAAATTATCAATTACATATAATCGAAGAAGTAACAACGATAACTATTCGCGTAATAATGGAATAGTGAATTGTAGTAAAATATTATGTGTAACTGGTTGTAGTGCAAACAGAGATTTAATATATAAACATACATACGAAATACCAATACCAACCAAATTGAATAGAATTGAATTAGACTTTTCTACCACAAGTGGAACTAACTAACTAGATAACTAATAACAAACAAAAGATCCAAAGGACAAAGAAAGAAACTCCAAAAAAAAGTAAGTAATTAAGTAAATTAATTAATTTATAACTACTGGACTGGTGCAAAGACGCCGATTGGTGGATGACTCGGCTTGATAAGCGATGAAGGACGTGGCAAGCTGCGATAAGCCTGGGTTAGGTGCATGCGACCGACGACCCCGGGATTTCCGAATGAGGTCTCTCTATACACTCCCATGCTTTAGCTAGGGAGAGCAAACCGTCCGAAGTGAAGCATCTGAGTAGGACGAGGAAGAGAAATCAATTGAGATTCCGTTAGTAGCGGCGAGCGAAAGCGGAACAGCCCAAACTGAATCTGTTATGGTAACATGATAGAGATGTGGTGTTACGGGTATGACGTATAGGATCCTGTAATCGAAGCCAAAGTGTACTGGAAAGTACCGGAATAGAGGGTGATACCCCCGTAGGCGAATGAGAGCAGGATTCTGTCATATTCAGAGTAACTGGCCTTGGCAGTGGCCAGTGAAGATGGGTGAAAGTAGCATCCAAGGCTAAATATTCATCAAGACCGATAGAATACTAGTACCGTGAGGGAAAGTTGAAAAGTACCCCGGAAGGGGGGTTAAAAGCGCCTGAAACCAATCGGTTACAGACGTGTATGGCTCGAAAGGATTTCTAGAGTCATACGTTCCGTCTAGAAACACGGGCCAGGGAGATTGCTGTCATGGCAAGCTTAACCTTTAACAGAGGGAAGGCGAAGGGAAACCGAATTTGCGCATTTTTTCATTTGAAAAAAGAGGCAATGGATCTGAAAGGGTCTTGAGTCATGGCAGTAAGGCTAGAAACCGGACGATCTAGTCCTGGATAAGACGAAGGTGAGCGAAAGCTCGCTGGAGGTCTGCAAGGGTCCTGACGTGCAAATCGGTCCCCTGATCTGGGATTAGGGGTCAAAAACCAATCTAGTCCGGTGATCGCTAGTTCCCACCGAAGTGGATCGCAGTCCTGCCTTAGCTGAGATTGCTTGTACTGTAGAGCACCGATCGGGCGGTAAGGGCTCGAAAGAGCTCGCCATCCATTCGAACTCCGAATGTGCAAGCGTCGTAGAAGCTAGGAGGCGGGTTTATGTGGGGTAAGCCTCATAACCGAGAGGGGGACAACCCAGACTAAAGTTAAGGTCCCCAAATGTCTACTAAGTGTCAAACCAAAGGGTGTTTTCGAGCAAAGACAGCAGGAAGGTAGGCTCAGAAGCAGCCATCCTTCAAAGAGTGCGTAACAGCTCACCTGCCGAGCTCGAAAGCCCCGAAAATGTACGGGGCTCAAGTAGACTACCGATACTTTAGACCACCGACGTTGTCGGTGCGTGGTAGGTGGGCGTAGTGTTTGGGTAGAAGCTGGGCTGTAAAGTCCAGTGGACCGAACTACTAGTGCAGATCCTGGTGGTAGTAACAGCATAGCCGAGTGAGAATCTCGGCGACCGCATGGGCAAGGGTTTCCCGGCAATGCGTCATCAGCCGGGAGTTAGCCGGTCCTAAAAACAACCTCAACAGAATTGTTTGAATGGGAAACTGGTTAATATTCCAGTGCCTTGAGAGTTCGTTAATACCTTTTCTGTCGCTTCCGGATAGGGTAAGCAGAACCGTCGTTCTGTCCAAGTACTCTAGCTTTGAGGAGTGCCGTAATGGCGAGAATCAAAGCGAGATACGAATGGCCTTCCGCAAGGAGGGTTTACTTGAGTCCAGGAGACAATGAAAGCAGAAATAGGAAGATGCTCTCAAGTCCGTACCGAGATCCGACACTGGTGCCCTGGATGAGAAGTCTAAGGTCTATCGGGTATACCGTATGGCAAGGGAACTCGGCAAAATAGCTCCGTACCTATGGTATAAGGAGTGCCTGCAGTTTTTACGAGGAGTAGGGACTGCAGGTCGCAGTGACTAGGGGGTCCCGACTGTTTAATAAAAACACAGGTGGTCGCTAGTCCGAAAGGATGTGTATGGCCTCTGTATCCTGGCCAGTGGCGGTACCTAAAACCTGGGTTCAACTGGGCTAAGGGCCGCTAAACGCCGGGAGTAACTCTGACTCTCTTAAGGTAGCCAAATGCCTTGTCGGGTAAGTTCCGACGTGCATGAATGGAACAACGAGGGCCCCGCTGTCCCTGCCTACAACCCGGTGAAGCCACATAACGTGGACGAACAGTCCACGAACCTCTGTCGGGGAGAGAAGACCCTGTGGAGCTTTACTGCAGCCTGTTGTTGCGATATGGTGTCAAATGCAGAGAGTAGCTGGGAGCCGTTATGGTCAGTTCTCCGGGACTGATTTAGGCAAAAGTGTAACACCAGCCATTTGTTACCGTATCGCTAACCTGTTTAACAGGGACATCGGCAGGTGGGCAGTTCGGCTGGGGCGGCACCCCCTTGAAAATGTATCGAGGGGGCCCAAAGATTGGCTCAGGCGGGACAGAACTCCGCCGGTGAGGGCAAAGCCAAAAGCCAGTCTGACTGGATTCCCAATGATACGGGATTCAGAGGCGAAAGCCGGGCTTAGCGATCCATCATGTCCTCACTATTGGGGGCTGGTGGTGACAGAAAAGTTACCCTAGGGATAACAGGCTCGTCGCGGGCGAGAGCTCCCATCGACCCCGCGGTTTGGTACCTCGATGTCGGCTCTTCCCATCCTGGTTCTGCAGCAGGAGCCAAGGGTGGGGCTGCTCGCCCATTAAAGGGGAACGTGAGCTGGGTTTAGACCGTCGTGAGACAGGTCGGTCTCTGCCTGACAGGGGCGTGGTTGTCTGAGGGGAAGTTGCCCCTAGTACGAGAGGAACAGGGCAGCGCAGCCTCTGGTTTATCAGTTGTCCGACAGGGCAAGCTGAGCAGCTAAGCTGTTTAGGATAACTCCTGAAAGCATCTAAGGAGGAAGCCTTTCCCGAGAAAAGACAACCTTCCGTAAGGAGGAGGGCGGCCATAGAAGATGGCGTTGATGGAATGGAGGTGTAATTATCAAGCCTTCGGGCGAGATATTCAGCCTGCCATCACCAATAGCCCAACGCACCTGATCTGTAATTAAAAAATTACAACCGACAAGTAACTATAAAAAAACAAACAAGCTAACAAGTAGGCAAGTAGGAGGTAACTAAGTGAGTATGTTATATACCTTATCTTAATTGCACCGTAACCAAAAGCACAATACACAAAAAAATATCAACTACATTTCTATTTCATGCGTAAAGAATAGCTTTATGATTTGTCTAAGTAATTTTGATTATGTTCAGAGTTTTATGATTTTTTTCTCCTAAATGAATTGTTATGATTGGATTTTCTTTCAACTTGTGGTAGTCGAACGGTGAATTCAAACTAACTTGCTATTTGAAATCAAAACTCGAGTTCTGTTTTCATCTATGGCTTCTTCGATAAATGCATTTACGGTCTCAATCGAATATAATCTCAAAATTTCAACTAATTTGGAATTCCTGTTCAATTCATAATTTTTAATTTTGCCTTTATGTTTATTTTCTATTACAATTTTGTTTTGAACTAACTGGGGGATGATTCTTTGGACTGTTCTTAGAGGTATTTCACTAGATTTGCTTATTTCTGCTGTAGTAAAATTAAACTGCTGATTTATTATGAGAAAATCAATCACTCTGGCTATATTATTTCTAAAAATTCTTTCTAGCGGTCTATTCTTTATGAGAGTTAATTCTATATTTTCATCCATGTTAGATACTATTTCTGATAATATAAATTGTTTGTGCCAAAACTGGCGCTATATATCGAATCTCAACATTATTGCTTTCTTCTTGAACCCTATTTTCTCGTAAAATTTAGATACTTTTTCATCACAATCAAGAATTATTTTATAGCATCCGCGTTCTTGTGATATGGTAATTATCTTTTTTATTATTTCTCTTCCAATACCTCTACCTTCGTACCCTTTTCTAGTTGCTACATCTTCTATGTGACCAACCTTGCCTCCGTTATGGATGAATTTTCGTTCTATGAATAATGTGGCTGTGCCGATGACCTCTCGACTCTTTGAATCCTCTGATATAATTATTACATAATCCTTATTTGTTATGATTTCTTTTATGATTTCTTTTTTTAACACTTCATTAGTATTTATACCGCCTATCGGGGATAAGTTTGAGAGTGTTTCAAAAAACCCATTATCAAAATCATTCTCTTCAATTTCTCTTATTGTGAATGACATGCGTTTTAAATTATTTTGACGTATTGTTAAATTAATCTTTATTCTTCAGTATTTGCTCTAAAACACGAAAATTCGGTTTATAGGTATCAAAATTATATAAAATCTCTTAGTGGAATGTACATACTATTAATATCTCTGTTCATTTGATACTTGTTTTCATCGTTCTCGACTCTTTAAGCCTATTTAGTATTTCTTCCAACGTCTCATTCCCACTATGACATCTTGAGAATGCCTTAGATTTGAAACAAAAATTCTCTGGATGAATGATATCACCTTGTTAAATACATGTTACTATAACCCGCCTTGTTTTTTCATGGATGAACTTTGTACTATTAAAATTAAACTATCGAATGTCTTCAGCTTATTATATTGTATAAAGAAATTACGAATTCTTTAGAAATGCTAATTAATATATTTCCTTTAATCAATTATTAGTGTAAAAATAATATCCATGACGTCCGAAGTTGAAATTAACAATCCTTACAAGAATAAGATGGCTAGAATAATGGTAGTGGATGATGAAAAAGATATTCTTAGAGTTATTAAGAGAGATTTGGAAATAACAAATGAATTTCAGGTGGAAGTATTTTCGAGTGGTCATGATGCGTTGAGCTCTTTTAAAAATCATGAATTAGGCTACTATGATGTAATCATCACTGATATTAGAATGCCTAGGATGAATGGTTTTGAGTTGTATAGAAACATCAAGGAAATGCGCCCTGATACCAAAATTGCATTCATTACTGCGTTTGAAATAAACCGAGATGAATTTACAAAAGTTCTTCCATCAATTGATGTTAAAGATTTCATTATTAAACCGATCGATATGAATGATTTAGTTTTTAAGATTAAATCTATGTTAGCAACTTAATTGGAACATTCATATCAAAAATGTTAAACAGCTTGTAAATGATAAGTATAGTATCATCTAGAAATAATATTTTCTTGCTGATTCTTGTAATCGGCGTAGGTATTTCTTTGTCTATATTATCTTATCATTATTCTGGCCTAACCGCAGATCAAATTGGTGAGATTGCTTCTAGTGATATCAGATCAAATGCTATAATTGAAACAGACGGTCTTTCTAAAACTTTGTTACATATCATAGATCCAGTATCTACTAACCTCGAGATCTTATCTAAAATTGTAAATTACAGCAATATAGATGGAACTAAAATAATTATGAATGAAGTTCAGAACTCAACAAAGTCATTGACGGAGGGATATTATTGGATAAATGAAGATGGTCGAATTGTCTCAATAAGCAACGTTAACTCTAGCATAATTGATTCATATAGTAATATTGATTTAAGTAATCGAGAATATTTTGTTATCCCTAAAGAGACTCATGCTAGCTATTATAGTAGCGCAATAGAATCTATAGATAAAATTCCGCGACTTTATATATCATTTCCTATTATGGAACAATCCGCCGGAGAACCTGTGTTTAAAGGGGTTATCGTTGCATCTATCAAAATCCATGAATTAGGTCGTTTTTTACAAAGCGAATTAGCCCCTCAAGTAGCAGGCAATGTTGGATTAATGGATAAGAATGGTATTATTATTTATGGTAGTAATCCTTCGCTCATTGGAAAATATTATCTTGGAGAAGAATTTCAGTCCCTAGTACCCGAGGAAATTAGAGGACCTTATAATTCTCTATTGGCTAGATCTCTTCAAGGATCTGCTGGAGCCGAAGATCTAATACTGCTTGGAGGAAACAAGACTACTATTACATATCAACCCGTCTATATAGGTGGAAAGTATTTGTGGACTTTGTTTGTAAGCTCTCCTCATCAATTAGCTGCTGAGGTGGGATTTTTGATAAATAACCAGAAAAATTTTAGCACTTTAATGATCCTAATAATTGGGGGGGTAGCCTTGGGTATTGCGTTTTTGATCCTTTCCTGGAATAAACGGCTAGAGTCCGCAGTAAATTCGAGAACTATCGAGCTAAAAGATGCAAATAATTCCTTGATAAAATATAATAAGTTACTCGAATCGGCTAATGAAAAACTAAGCATTCATGATAAGATGCAAAAAGAATTCATAAATATTGCTGCTCATGAATTGAGAACTCCCATAATGCCTATACTTGGAGATGCGATATTTCTTGAAAAGCAATTCGAAGAGGGAAAAGAAGAAGTCAAAGTTGACAGAGAACAAGTGAGTTCTATTATTAGAAACGCCAAACGCTTAAAGAGATTGGCATCAGATATTTTGGATATTACTAAGATCGAAAGTCAGTCCCTGAAGCTTAACAAAGAACGCTTTAATATTAAGGACATTATTTTGTCATCCATTAGTGATATAAAAACCCAGTTATTAAGCAGTAATCCAGAACAGCTAGAAAATTTGAATATAATATATGAACCCCAAAACATCTTTGTATTTGCAGACAAAAATCGAATCACACAGGTTATTTTTAACCTTCTTGGTAATTCTGTAAAGTTTACTGAAAAAGGATCGATTGGCATCGATGTAAAAATTGAGAAAGATGAGGTAAAAAATAGAGAAAATGTGATCATCAGTATATCGGATACTGGACAAGGTATCGATCCTGATATACTTCCAAGATTGTTTACGAAATTTACTTCCAAGTCTTTTGAAGGTACTGGTCTGGGCTTGTTTATATCAAAGAGTATTATTAATTCTCATAATGGCAAGATCTGGGCAGTCAATAATCCTAATGGAGGTGCTACCTTTTATTTTAAGATACCTCAACAGTGAATTAATTAGAGGGTAAATCAATTATGCTTTTGCAGATTTTATATGATCCAAGTTGATCTTTGCTTTGAAAGTATAGTACTATACCGTTTAGTATATATTCTCTAATCAATTTTATTAATTCTGAATTTCATACAACAAATAGCCTATTTTGTACACTATTTCTTTATGACATAATAGGTTAGAAGAAAGCAATTTAGAAGACATATACGAATTGGTATAGACTGGAAGAAGAACTATCTCGCAAAGTCAAAATGAAATAAAATTCAGATGCTGGATCTAATGTTTCTGGATATTTTTTTAATATTATTCTGGATTGTTTTCTTTTTCGCGGTTTGTTTTTTTGGCTAGTCTTTTATTCCATAACTTACTTGCGATGAATAGTAAAACTATGGTTATTATCAATGATATTTCAAGAATTATTAAACTCGTAATGGTAAGAGTCTCAAATATTTGAATCAATACAATGCCCATTATATTTCCGGTAATTAATGCGATAAAAAAAATCTTTAATATCTCCTTCCTTGTCATACTGCGATTATCTCTTCATATTATAAATTTAAATATATTTTTATTGAATTGACTTATTTACATTGACTGGATAAATATCGAATTATTGTAGTCCATGTTCAGAATCTATAGGATAAACTATAAAAAAAATACGTTTTATTAAAAGCTGTCAAAACCTCCACCATCAAAATCAAATCCTCCTCCACCTGTGTCTCCGCCCTGCATGTCTACATTTTCAGTTGTTCCTGTTTCTGTGCCGGCTCCTGAATCAGACTCCGATCCCGTGTCACCGGTATCTCCTGTGTCTCCAGCCATTGAACTCTCCATTGGATTAAGGGCCATACCCATAAAAGACATCAACGACATAAAGAAAATCATATCCATAATGCCGGAGAAAATCAAAAATGGCATCCATGATCTGTTATTTCCCATAAATGTTTGGAGTTGGGCCTTATCACCTTGCGAATACCATTGCTGCACTTGTCTCAACTTAATCTCTAGTTCCTGTTGCTTTGAAGTTAATACTTTTAATCCGATGTCTGTTAATTTATATTGCATTTTCTTCCCCAAGAAAAATATTTTCTTTTCAAATTTAATGACAAGTCGTTGATTTTCTAATTCCTTAAGAATCGTCTCAACTTCTGACTTTGTAAGTTTTGTAAATTTTATGATTTTATCTAATGTATTAAAATTCTTATATATTGTATTAAGAACTATGAAATGTATTGGACTATCGTTAAGATTGAATGACATATTTATAAAATGTATAAAGTTATACTTAAATACTATTGCATTTTTTGTTTTTTTGCTAAATTGTTTTTTGTGATAAAAAAGGTGATATCTTAATACCATGTCACTGAAAAATTTAGCAAGATCGAAATCTTTTCTGCATTATAGATTTCGTCCACTGAATAAATCATTAATCCTAGTAATTCTCGATCATTCATATGTCCTGCGTCATCGATATCAATAATGTCCTCTCTATACACTTTTTAACAAATATCATATTAAGATAAATGAAATCATAACGAGAACCGAAACATCAATAGAAACTAGGAGGTTAAAAATAGTTGTAGTTATACTAACTATTTATCTAGCGGTAGAAATCGTGGCTGGATATATAACCGGAAGCTTGGCTTTAATTGCAGATGCTATGCACATGTTTGCAGATGTCTTCGGAATTTCACTTGTTCTTGTGGCTTCCATATTTAGTAAAAAACCTCCAACTCCTTTACATACCTACGGATTCTATAGGTCTGAAATTCTGTCCTCTCTTGCCAATTGTGTTATTCTGTTATTGATATCAATCTTTATCATGTTTGAAGCCTATCGACGGATTTTTGAACCTCACGATATAGAAAGCTCCTTCATGCTGATCGTTGCTATAATCGGATTAATTGTAAATCTTATTGGGCTCAGGCTTTTGAAAGGAACACATACGCATACGGAACATACCTTTTTCGAATCGACACAGAAACATAACAATTTAGGAGGGACGGATGCTCTTCATATTCAAGGTGCAAAGCTAGAATTATTTAGTGATCTTCTTGGATCTATTGCAATCATCGTTGGAGCTGTTCTCATTTATTATACTGATTATTATCTGATAGATTCTATAATTAGCTTCGGTCTTGCTCTGTTCATTATACCTCGTGTTTGGTATTTGTTGCAAAGATCAATATCAATTTTGATGGAAAGTTCTCCTTCAAGTTTGTTGTATAAGGACATAAAGGATTCAATTCTGCAGATAAGAGGCGTGACAGGAGTGTTCGATCTCCACATATGGAGCATAACGTCCGGAAATATTGCATTATCTGCACATATAGTTATTTTTGATTCAACCAAATCACAAAAGATACTCCAAGAAATAAATTCACTTTTAGAAAAGAAATTTGGAGTTTATCATACTACAATTCAGATCGAAAAATATCATACAGTTGATGATAGGGATCATTAAATGTTTTTTTTATTATATTAACATAAACTTGACTATAATGTCGTCATCATTATCGAATAAAGTAGATATTTATGTATGCAACCTGATCAATATTCGTCCTCAATGGTCTCTGAAATAACTATCGCACTGGATCTCGATTCTGTTTTGGCTGATGTAATGCAAATCTGGTTAGAAGAATATAATGCAATTTTTAATACCAAAATAAAAAAACGAGATATATCTGATTGGCACATACATAACATATTATCAATAAGTAAACAACAGATAACGGATTTATTCATAATGGTCTGGAAAAAACGATGGCAGGACATACCTCCTACTAGTAATGACCTTTCAGATGTAATAAATCAATTACAAGACAAGGACTTTCGAATTTCCATTATTACAAAAAGGGAGCGAGTTACAATGTCATTTGTGGCTCATTGGCTTGATCTAAATAATATACCGTTCAATGACATTGTTTTCATTTTTGATGATGTGTCAAAGAGCCATTTTCCTTTCTTTCTATTGGTCGATGATTCTCCGATCAATGCTAAAGAAATTATTACTCCTAAACAGATAATAATTTTTGATCAGCCTTGGAATAAATCTTTAACATCTTATACAAGAATAAGCAAATTGAATGAGCTAATCGACTTGGTATAGGATATAACCCTTGACCTTCCATTCTATCTTATTCTACTATCCAACTCTATGAATAATCTATTTAAGGCTGATGATAGTCCGTTATGATTACAAAGGAAATTGAAACATTCTTCGAATTTGTCTCTATCCGAAGTTGTTTTTCTCAAGTAATCTAATTCTATGTCTTCCAGATCTGTTTTCAAATAAATCACTATGGAAAATGCTTCATCTTCATCGATGTCACTTAATTTGTATTCTCTAAGCTCAAGCTTTGTTATGATCCTCCCTTCGGTCACAAATTTATTCTCTAGAATAACTTTCCTTCTATTTAATCTCAACAGTATTGAAACACTATGATAACTAATTTAATGTTAGAGTTCTCTTTATGAGGTATATTATTGTCCACTTATTTATAGTCCAAAAATCGTATCCATTCTGGAAACCATAGCTGACTTTCATGAACCCCAATACCTTTTGCCAAAATCTCCGGAGAGTTATAAAATACTGAATCAGCTCTTAATTCAAATGCTATCTTCTTATTCAGATCATCTATATAAGATATCTTGCCAACATATTTTCGCCCAATAAGATCCTTTTGTTGAGTATATAATCCGACTTGGCGGCCATCAATGGTGGGAACGTAGCTAACTACTATATCAATTTTATTAACACTTGCTTTTCTTAAATAGAAGACTGTTTCAATTATGGTACCTCCAGTTTGTATTGTACCTTGAACGGATAAAATGTTATTGTTGTGGGTAACTGGAGTAATAATGAACTTGAGTGTTTTGCCATTGGATAGTAATTTGTTCTTACTTACCTGTTCTGAATAATCTATCATTGGATCTGAATCATCATATCTGTCTTTTATTATGCCTTCAACCATTTCAAAATTTTTTCCATTATTTTTGAATCCTATGTTTAAGCCTAGAGCCATTGGTCTCGTATAATCTGGTTCCGCAAAGATCATGTCAGCATCTATGTTTTTGTTTGATAGATATTGTGCCTGAATGTTTCCAATATTTTTTCTTATAGAATAAATGCTCTTGTTATTAAAAATACTTGATACATGTGACTCGCGAATAAATTCGAATGGATCCATTAGGATTCTATTCTTATCCAGTTGTGTCAATATATCCATACCGTACTTGGGACTCAAACGAATTAGCTGTCCTGGATTTATTTCTTTTAATTTTAAGTGAAAAAAACTCTCTAGGTAGTTCTCGGAAGTAACCATAAAAAATAATTCGTTTTCATCCTTTCCCAGAAAGAGGGGTTTAAATCCTGTACTATTTCTAAAAACATAGATTTCCTTGTTAATATTTATTACATAATTACCCCTTAAATGCCTGTCCAAAAATTCAGCTGCTTTATAAGAATCTTTTTGTGCCAGTAGCAGTTCTCTGAAAATGTAATGAATTTGCTCTAATGGTTCGGAATTTCTGTTTCTTATTAAAGGATGTGTTGTCAATTTATCTAAATCTATAAAAAATCCATCTAGAGCAAAATTTATTCTCTCCATTCTTTTGGACTTTGGCTTTTTTTTTGAAAGATGTCCAACCGTCGTTTGCATTGGATTATTCAGCTGCTTTACGATTTTTTCATGGATGGTATCAAATGTAGGTAATGAGCCATATCCACTGACCTCAAATTTACCTGAACTAATTTTCCAAACCGCCTTTCCACGATGTTGGAGTAATTGCATTCCGCGAAATACTTGATAAATTATCTTTTCGTTATTGACGCTCTCATCCAGTACGCATACTGCAACTATTCCACCCATTAAAATTCAGAATTGCTTTATCGTTAGAACGATAAAAATTTTGATATTTATCCATTTATTTGTTCTCTGATCATTTTGCTCCAAAATGCTAACGTAAATATATATTCCATTGTTAACTAATCTTTTAGAATTGATAATTGGCTTGTTGGGTAAAGCAAATGTTGGTAAATCAACATTCTTTAATGCAGCTACAGATTCATCAATACCAATTGCTAATTTTCCGTTTACTACTATTAATCCGAATATCGGTGTTGCATTTGTAAGAGTAAATTGTGTTTGTAAAGAGTTGGGTGTTTTGGATAATCCAATCACTTCTAAGTGTGTTGGCGGAATAAGATATATTCCGATAAAACTAATAGACGTAGCAGGACTAGTTCCCGGTGCACACTCGGGAAGAGGTTTAGGAAATAAATTTTTAGATGACGCTCGTCAGGCTGACGTTCTTGTCCACGTAATAGATATCTCAGGATCTACCAACGAAGAAGGCAGACCAGTTAGTCCGGGTGAAGGAAATCCGCTTTTTGATTTGGAGTTTATAGAAGATGAATTTGATCTTTGGATACGTTCATTAATTCTAAGAGATTGGGACAAGATAATAAGAGAAAGTGAAAATTTAAAACAAAGGATAGAAACTGTATTGTCTAATAGACTTTCTGGTCTATCAATTAGCGAACAATTGATCAGAAATTCCTTGGATTATATCAATTTGATCAAAAAGCCAAGCGAATGGACTGAAGAGGATTTGCTCATATTAAGCAAACAAATACGAACACGTTCTAAACCAATTATTTTAGCAGCTAACAAAGCCGATATCTCATCATCAGATATCAATATAGAAAAATTGAAGAATTTAAAAAGACCGTTTTTTCCTACTGTATGTGAGGCTGAATTATTGTTAAGAAGAGCTTCTCATAAAAATCTCATTTATTATTTGCCTGGAGATTCGAGATTCAAAATAAAACAATCTGAAACACTTTCCAACAAACAGAATGAAGCTTTGGAGGTTGTATCCAGTATATTACGCAAGTTCGGCTCGACAGGGATTCAGCAAGTAATAAATCATGCGTGTTTTGAAATATTACAAAATATTGTAGTTTATCCAGTGGAGGACGAATACAAATTTACAGACAAAAAGGGGAATGTCTTTCCTGATGCAAGAATAATTTCCAATGACTCCACTGCTAAAGATTTGGCATATTTAATTCATAATGACTTGGGAAAAGGGTTTCTCTATGCTATTGATGCAAGAACAAAACAACGAATTGGTGCTGAGCATAAATTGAAAAATGGCGATATAATTAAGATAGTATCCACCATGAGTAGGAATTAATACATGCTATGCTATGCTTAGGAATTGAAAGCACCGCCCATACGTTCGGGTGTTCTATAATAGAAATTGACAAAAAAAGTGATGCTGGCAGTGCAGATAAAGAGTTTATTTTGTCAGAAGTAAGGGACATTTATAAAGCATCAGCGGGATGGGGTATTCATCCCAGAGACGCATCCAAACATCATACCATGGTAGCTACCGAAATCTTAAAAAAATGTCTAGAAGGAGCTGGAGTCGGGATTAAGGATATTGATATTGTTTCTTATTCTGCTGGTCCAGGATTGGGGCCTTGTTTAAGAATAGGTGCTGTTGTTTCTCGATCATTGGCTTCTTTTCATAATATACCTCTAATTCCTGTAAACCATGCAGTGGGCCATATAGAATTAGGAATTAAACTTACTGGATCTGAAAATCCATTAACATTATTGGTTTCTGGTGGACACACTATGTTACTTATATACTATAAGAATAAATGGAGAATATTTGGGGAAACTTTGGATATTACACTAGGACAGCTTTTTGATCAGGTAGGAAGAAAAATGGGATTTTCATCCCCATGTGGAAATAAGATCGAAGAGCTATCTTATTTATCAAAGGGTCGAAAGGTATATCCACTCCCATATATTATCAAAGGGAATGATGTATCATTTTCGGGATTACTTAGTGCAGTTAAAACTTTGCTAAATGACAACTATAATGATATCCATGACATATGTTTTTCATTGCAAGAAACAGCATTTTCTATCACTGTAGAGGCAGTCGAACGTGCATTAGCCTTTACTGAAAATAAGGAATTTCTAATTGTTGGGGGTGTTTCAGCGAATAAGAGATTGTCCAACATGCTTGAAACCGCCTGTGATATACATAATTCTAATTTTAATTCTTGCCCACAGAGGTTTTGTGGAGATAACGGAGCACAGATAGCATGGACTGGCGCTCAGATGTATTTAAGTCGTCCATCTAGTAGTGTTAAACCCGAAAATGCATCTGTCAATCCGTCTTGGAGATTGGATAGCGTACATATTCCATGGAGGTAACTTCATGAATTACTTTTAGTTTGATCTTCAATCTGTAATTTAATCTCTTTAACCCAATTACCGGGATTCAAAACTCCAAACTTGTAGGTTTTATTACTATTATTTAGTTCTATCACTAATTTTTTGATAATTCTTCCTTCAGATCTTGCTTGTGCAATGTCCTTTAATTCAAATTCTATTTTTTCACCAAGTAATTCTTTAGATAATGTTGCTATTCGACCTTTGGTTTTTTCAAAGGCAAGTTTTCTATTTGTTAGAGTAAGAATTCCACTCTTCAAAGTATCTTCTGAACAGTCTTCAAATAAAACATTTTTTTCATTATTTGATGAATTTGATGTTTTGTCCATAATTTTTAAAGTAATAACGTATTACTAAAATTATCTATTGACGAACGATAGAATATTATTAAAAAAAGGCGCTGAATCAGAACTGTACCTCATTGATTGGTATGGTGTTCATGCCATTTCAAAGGTTCGAATTGCCAAAGCATATCGTAACTCTTCTATCGATATTCCATTGAGGAAACGGCGAACAATTCATGAAGCTAATATTTTATCCCAAGTAAAGTTTTTTGGGATCAATACTCCTTTCATTTATTTTCTTGACATAAATAATTTTGAGATTATAATGGAATACATCAAAGGAAAAACGTTCAAAGACTTTTTTTCCCCCGATCTTTGTATAAATCTTGGGGAAATCGTTGGAACCCTTCATTGTAATAACATAATTCATGGCGATATTACCACATCCAATTTTATTATATCCTCAAATGGGGCCATTTTTGCAATCGATTTTGGATTGTCTTTCTTTTCTGAACGATACGAAGATAAAGCTGCGGATATTCGGTTATTTAAAGAAATATTGACTAGCTTCCACGTCGATGAATTTGATATATCTTTCAAAAATTTCTATGATGGATATAAGAAAATATGTGGTAGTATAACGTCAAAAGTATTTAAAACGGTAGGTGAAATTGAAAAAAGAGGTCGCTATTCAAGATCTGAATTCTAACAATAGATCTCTTGCATAATTAGCCAAAACAGCTATATTTCCTTCAGTCTCATACAAACCTGTACTTTCTTTGCTATCCTATGATAGGTTATCCAAAAAACCAATACTGTTCAAATCATTTACAGGTCTATCGGTAAAACAGTTTGATGATATTTTTGCAATTATAGAATCAAGATATGACAAGTATGAAATAAAGCGTCTTTT